>DATIUN010000282.1:0-3019 GCA_035466795.1 Azonexus sp.
GGCAAGCACACCATCGTCTTCGACTTCAAGTCCGCCGAGCCGGGTCTGGGCAAGGGCGGGGCCGGCGTGCTCTATGTGGACGGCAAGGAAGTGGCACGCAACACGATGCCCAACTCCACGCCGATCACCTTCGCCGAAGACGAGACCTTCGACATCGGCATGGACACGCGCACCGGCGTCGCGATGATCGAATACCGCTACGAACCACCGTTCAATTTCACCGGCACGATAGACAAGGTGACCTTCAAACTCGAGCCATTTCCACCGCCTCCGCTTGCGCACCCGGTAGGGTCGCCGCATCGGCGTTAGGCGGAATGAGATGCTTGCAGGAAGTAAGCAGCGTTCTGTTACGTGACAAGTGCGGCGGCGTGCGGAATTGATCAAGGCTGGGGGGTGTCATGAAAAGAGCGCTGATCTTCGCCGCCGTCGGTGAAGCATCAACTGGCTTGGCTTTGCTGATCGTTCCAGGGCTGGTCGGCCGGTTGTTGCTGGGCGAGGAACTGACCGGCATCGCCATCCCGGTCGCACGGGTGGCCGGCATCGCGCTGGTCGGGTTGGGGATCGCCTGCTGGCCGGGCACGCCGCGGGCCGGCATGCTGACCTACAGCGCGGCCGTCACCGTGTATCTCGCCTACCTCGGTTTCACGGGCGGCTCGACCGGCATACTCCTCTGGCCCGCGGTCATCCTGCACGTGATCTTGACTGTGCTGCTGGCACGTGCAGAACATGGTGAGCGAATAACGGTCTGACATGGATTGATATGGCCGGGTCAGCGATAGGCACGAAGATGCCGAACGACTTTGACTTGGCATCAGGCGGCACACTACCGGCACCGGGTCGACTCCCGACCTCCGCAGATGCAAGTCACGCCAATCGCCAAACAGGAAAAGAAATTGGAAAGCCGGCCGATAAGCCGGGTTCTGTTCCCCCCTTGCGGGGTTCGGCAATCATTCCTCTAGGCCTGCCGTCACCGACAGGCTCAAGCAACCTACCCGGAAGCAGCGCGGGCCACGCCCATGCTTCCCTATTTGGTCTTGCTCCGGATGGGGTTTACCGTGCCGTCCGCCGTTACCGAGGACGCGGTGAGCTCTTACCTCGCCGTTTCACCCTTACCTGATCCTCTTGCGAGGCCATCGGCGGTCTGTTCTCTGTTGCACTTTCCGTTGCCTTGGGTCTTGCGACTTGTAGCACCCAGCCGTTAACTGGCATCCTGCCCTGTGGAGCCCGGACTTTCCTCCCGATACTTGCGTATCCGGCGATTGCCTGGCCGACTTTCCGTTGCGAATTATCGCACGCCAGACCCTCGCCAAGGTATCATGCCGGGTTGGACTTCACCGGATCGGTGATTTTTGTATTGACTGGAGAAATATACTTGGCAAAAGAAGAGCTACTTGAAATGCAGGGCGTCGTCGATGACGTCCTCCCCGATACCCGTTTTCGCGTCACGCTGGAAAACGGTCACGAACTGATCGCCTACACCTCGGGCAAGATGAAGAAGAACCACATCCGCATCCTGGTCGGCGACAAGGTGACGCTCGAACTGTCGCCCTACGACCTGAGCAAGGGCCGCATCACCTTCCGCCACATCGAAACCCGCGGCAACACGCCGCCGCCGCAGCGCCGCCGCTACTGAATCCCGTCGCCGGACACCGGCAGCGCGGTCTTGTCGACCACCCGCCGCAGGACAAAGCTCGAATGGACGCCGGTCACGCCGGGAATGCGCGTGATGCGGTTGAGCAGCAGGTCCTGATAGGCGTCCATGTCCCGTACGACAACCTTGAGCTGATAATCGGCGTCCTGCCCGGTAATCAGCAGGCATTCCAGGACTTCCGGATTTTCGCCGATCTGCGCCTCGAAGTTGGCGAAGCGTTCCGGGGTGTG
Source organism: Azonexus sp. (assembly GCA_035466795.1). Taxonomy (GTDB): domain Bacteria; phylum Pseudomonadota; class Gammaproteobacteria; order Burkholderiales; family Rhodocyclaceae; genus Azonexus. The sequence goes on from DATIUN010000282.1 coordinate 1,882, forward strand.
CTGGTCCATCGAAATATGGATCAAGGCCATCAACGATAGTCCGAGCTTCCTGGCGTCGAGCACTGCCCGATAGCCGGCAATCAACCCCGACTCTTCGAGCGTACGCACCCGGCGCAGGCAGGGCGACGGCGACAGACCGATACGGTCGGCCAGATCCTGGTTACTGATCCGCCCATCCAGTTGCAGGATGTCAAGAATCTTGCGGTCGTAGCGATCAAGTTCCATTTTATTGCGCCAATCGACTATTTATTAAAATAATATGGCTCATAATCCATCAAACGAGCCTCGAAACGCAAGCACCTGCCGCCACCTTTTCCGTAGAATTCTCTCCATCGAAGCGAATTCACGGAGCAGCGTCATGAAGCAGAACCCCGCCACCAAATACAGTGCTTTTGCCCCGGTCGGGCTCGTCGACCGCAACTGGCCGAACCGGGTGATCGACCGGGCGCCGGTCTGGATGAGCACCGACCTGCGCGACGGCAACCAGGCGCTGTTCGAGCCGATGAATGCCGAAAAGAAGATGCGCATGTTCAAGGCGCTCTGCGCCACCGGCTTCAAGGAAATCGAAGTCGCCTTCCCGTCCGCCTCGGAAACCGAGTTCGGCTTCGTGCGCAAGCTCATCGAAGAAAAACACATTCCCGACGACGTGACCATCGAGGTTCTTACCCAGGCCCGCGAACACCTCATCCGCCGCACCTTCGAGTCAATCCGAGGCGCCCGGCAGGCCATCCTCCACGTCTATAACGCGACCTCGAAGACCTTCCGCGAGAACGTGTTCGGCATGAGCAAGGCGGAAGTCGTGGCCATGGCGGTAGACGCCGTCAAGCTCATCCGCGAACTCGCCGATGCGATGCCGGAAACGAAGATCACCCTCCAATACAGCCCGGAACTCTTCACCGCCACCGAGCTCGATTTCGCCCGCGAAATCTGCGACGCCGTCACCGAGGCCTGGGGCGCGACACCGGAACGCAAGGTCATCCTCAATCTCCCGACCACGGTCGAGATCGCCACGCCCAACATCTACGCCGACCAGATCGAGTGGATGCACAGAAACCTCGCGCGCCGCGACAGCGTCATCATCAGCCTCCACCCGCACAACGACCGCGGCACCGCCGTCGCCGCCGCCGAACTCGGCCTC
>DATIUN010000283.1:0-1542 GCA_035466795.1 Azonexus sp.
CGGCAGGCGGAACAGCGTGCTCTGCGGCAGGCCAAGGAATTCACGGGCCTTGGTGGTCAGGCCGCGGCCGATGATCAGCGGAATGCGGCCGCCAGCGCGGACTTCGTCGAGGATGACCAGGGTCTTCAGCTGGGACTCGGCGATGGTGGCGCCGTTCTTGGTGGCGGTGACCTTACCGGTGGCCCGGTCAACCTTCAGTTCGATCTCGTCGCCCATGTCCATCTGGCCGGCGTCGATTTCGATCGGCAGTGCGCCGGCATCTTCCATGGTGTTGAAGAAGATCGGCGCGATCTTGGAGCCGAGGCAGACGCCGCCGAAACGCTTGTTCGGGACAAAGGGAATGTCCTCGCCGGTAAACCACAGCACCGAGTTGGTGGCAGACTTGCGCGAAGAACCGGTACCGACCACGTCACCGACGTAGGCGATCAGGTTGCCCTTGGCGGCCAGTTTTTCCAGTTGCTTGAGCGGGCCGCGCGCGCCCGGCTCGTCGGCTTCGATACCCGGCCGCGGGTTCTTCAGCATGGCCAGCGCGTGCAGCGGAATATCGGGGCGCGACCAGGCATCGGGGGCCGGGGAAAGGTCGTCGGTGTTGGTTTCGCCGGTGACCTTGAAAACGGTCAGCTTCTGCGCAGCCGGCACTTCCGGACGCGAGGTAAACCACTCGCCGTCGGCCCACGACTGCATGACCGCCTTGGCATTGGCGTTGCCGGCCTTGGCCAGTTCGGCAACATCGTGGAAGAAGTCGAAGACCAGCAGCGTCTTCTTGAGACCTTCGGCGGCGACGGCGCCGACGCTGGCATCGGCCAGCAGGTCGATCAGCGGCTTGACGTTGAAACCGCCCAGCATGGTACCGAGCAGTTCGGTGGCCTTGGCCCTGGAAATCAGGGCACAGGCTTCCTCGCCCTTGGCCACCTTGGCCAGGAACTCGGCCTTGACCTTGGCGGCGTCATCGACGCCGGCCGGCACGCGATAAGTGATCAGCTCGACCAGGGCGGCTTCCTCGCCCTTCGGCGGGTTCTTCAGCAGGGCGACCAGCTCGGTGGTCTGTTGCTTGGACAGGGGCAGCGGGGGGATTCCGAGGGCTGCACGCTCGGCAACGTGGGCACGATAGGCTTCAAGCACGGCGACTTCCTTTCATAAAGGCTAGCTGTGGGGAAACGATGATCCTGTGACAACGACAGCGACCCTGCGGTTCGGCTTATTGCTGCTCCGGGTCGGCTTTCAAGTCTTATATATTATATAAGAATCGCAATTTGCACCAGAGCCAAAGACTTACCCGAGCCGGACGTGGGTAAGTTCCGCCGCCAACGGGGGTAATCCGTGGCGCTGCCGGGCACGGGCGCAGGCGTCGTGGCTGGTGTCGAATTCGCGACAGGGCGACGGGCGGTCGTCGTAGATAATGCAGGAAACCGACTTTCCGACTTCGCCGGCCAGCGCGATGCAGCGCGGCGCCGCGGCATCGGTGCCGCCCATACGAACGATGGCCGGCGTCACCGGTACCGTCATTGCCAGCGCCACGCCCTGCCCCCAGGCGAAGGCGCC
>DATIUN010000284.1:0-2586 GCA_035466795.1 Azonexus sp.
GGGACGGTCCTGCCCCATGATTCATTTGTTGAAGCGGCGCCGGCAGGCCTGCCAGTCTTCGCCCAAGACCGCGATGTTCTCCAGGGATGGAGGTCTTCTGCTACGATAGCGGCGGCGCACGGCAAGCTTAGTCGGTGGCGCGTGGCTGCCACCTGGCAAAAGACAAGGATTCACCCATTCCACCGGGATCGCCGATGAAAATCGACCTCCGTTTGACGCTCCACTATGGGCTGACGATCTTTCTCAGCGCCTTTCTGCTCTTTCAGGTCCAGCCGATGATCGGCAAGATGATCCTGCCGTGGTTCGGCGGTTCGGCCTCGGTGTGGACGACCTGCATGCTGTTCTTCCAGATGACCCTGCTGCTGGGCTATCTCTACTCGCACTGGGTCGTCCGTTTCCTGGCGCCGCGGCGCCAGAGCCTGATCCACATCGGACTGCTGCTGGCGAGCCTGGCGCTGTTGCCGATCAGCCCGAGCGAGGCGTGGAAGCCGACCGGCGCCGAGAATCCGACGCTGCGCATTCTCGGGCTGCTGCTGGTGTCGATCGGCCTGCCCTACTTCGTGCTGTCGACCACCGGGCCGCTGGTGCAGGCCTGGTTCGCCCGCGAGCGCTCCGGGCAGGTGCCCTACCGCCTGTTCGCGTTGTCCAATTTCGGCTCGATGCTGGCGCTGATCGCCTACCCGCTGGCCGTCGAGCCAATGCTGCCGACGCGCTGGCAGTCGAATGCCTGGTCGATCCTGTTCGCCTGTTTTGCCGTCGCTTGTGGCGTGCTGGCCTGGCGCGGGCGGACCAGCGAACCCATCGTGCTGCAGCATGAGCACCACCTCCCACCCCTGCAACCCTGGCAGATGCTGCTGTGGGTGGCGCTGGCGGCCTGTCCATCGATTCTGATGGTGGCGGACACCAGTTTCCTGAGCGAGAACATCGCGCCGATTCCGCTGCTCTGGGTCGCCCCGCTGGCGCTCTATCTGCTCTCCTTCATCCTTTGCTTCGAGCGCCACGGCTGGTACCGGCGCCGCGTGTTCCTGCCGCTGCTGGCGCTCGGGCTCGCCGCAATGGCCTGGTTGCCGACGCTGGGTATGTCCGCGCTGCCGATCCACGTGTCGATGACGATCAACCTGAGCGCCTTCTTCGTCGCCTGCATGGTCTGCCACGGCGAACTGGCGCGCCGCCAGCCGCACATCGGCCACCTGACCAGCTATTACCTGATGCTGGCAGTCGGCGGCGCGCTCGGCGGCTTCTTCGTCGGCGTCATCGCGCCCTACTTCTTCAACAGTAACTACGAGTTGTCGATCGGCATCATCCTCACCGGGCTGGTCACCGCCATCGCGGTCATTCCGGACGTCCGCTTCGCGCGCCCGGCCTGGCGCATGGCCGCCATCGGCGGGACGCTGGCCTTTCTCGTCGCCCTGTCGTGGATTCGCATCGTCGACCATCATGAGGAGAGCGGCGGCGCCGCAGCCAGCCTGCGCAACTTCTACGGCACGCTGAAGGTTTTCGACAATACCGAGAAGGGTTACCGGACCATGCTGCACGGCCAGATCATCCACGGCCGGCAACTCCTGGCGGCGGACAAGACCATGCAGCCAACAACCTACTATAGCCCGGAAGGCGGCGCCGGCCGGGCGCTGCAGATCAAGGCCGGCAGCGGCCCGCTGCGCGTCGGCGTCGTCGGGCTCGGGGTCGGCACCCTGGTCGGCTACGGGCGCAAGGGTGACTACTACCGGCTCTACGAGATCGATCCGCTGGTCATCGACGTCGCCCGCGAGCACTTCAGTTTCCTGTCGCAAACCGCGGCGCAGACCGAGATCGTACTCGGCGACGCCCGCCTCCAGCTCGACATCGAAGCGCCACAGCAATTCGACGTGCTCGTCGTCGATGCCTTTTCCGGGGACTCGGTGCCCGTTCATCTGCTGACGCGCGAGGCTTTCGCCCTCTATTTCCGGCACCTGAAGCCGGACGGCGTGCTGGCCGTGCATATCACCAACCGCTTTCTCGACCTGCGCCCGGTCATCAAGACCGCCGCCGACCATTTTGCCAGGGAGGTCCGGATCGTCGATGTCGAGGGCGCGCAGGAGCGCGGCGTGTTCCGTTCGCGCTGGGCGCTGATCAGCGGCGATTCCGCCTTCTTCCGCCATGCCGCGCTGCAGGATGCGCAGCCGATCGCGGACATCATGGATTTTCGTCCCTGGAAGGACGATTACAGCAGCCTGTTCGCGATCCTGATGTAGGGGAAGTTGCAGGCAAAACCGCCAAAAACCGTTTGCTGCGGTCGACCCCGTAAAAGAGGGCAAATTCACAGGGCAAAGTGGGGAAGGCGTCGTTTTGTCACCCGGTGGCAGAGGAACGAACACCGGCATACCCTGTCGCAAAGCAGAGAACTCGTTGAGGCTCCGCCATGAAACACAAGATTCTTGCCCTGCTCCTCTGTTTCGGCCTCGGCGTCAGGGTCGACGCCGCCGAGCCGATGCCGCTCTTCGACGCCCATCTCCATTACAACCGGGAACCGACCCCGCGGGTCACCACCGGCGAGGCGCTCCGGCTCTTCGAGGCAGCCGGGGTGCGCGGCATCCTGGCCAACAGCCG
>DATIUN010000285.1:0-17769 GCA_035466795.1 Azonexus sp.
GTTAATGGGCGATGCAGGACCGTGCAGGGGTAGCATTCCGGAAAAAGGGTGACAAAATGCCTCGATTACTGCATTTCCAGAAGCGAGGGCACGAAATCATGGCTGTTAGAACCATCCTCCGCATGGGCGACCCGCGCCTGCTGCGGCCAGCGGCGCCGGTAAGCGATTTCTCCGGCCCGGCATTGCGCGAGTTGATCGGGGATCTGCAGGAAACCATGCGTGCCGCCGGTGGCGCCGGGCTGGCCGCGCCGCAGATCGGGGTCGGCCTGCGGGTCGTCGTCTTCGGCTTCGAGAGCAGTCCGCGCTATCCGGACGCCGAGGCGGTTCCGCAAACCATTCTCGTCAATCCGCTGATCACGCCGCTGGATGATGAAGTCGAGGAGGGCTGGGAAGGCTGTCTGTCGGTTCCCGGAATGCGCGGGATCGTGCCGCGCTACCGCCATATCCGCTATCGCGGTTTCGATGAGCGCGGCGAAGCGATCGACCGCACGGTGAGCGGGTTTCACGCGCGGGTCGTACAGCACGAGTGCGACCACCTCGATGGGGTGCTCTACCCGATGCGGATGCGCGACTTTACCCGCTTCGGCTTCACTGACGAACTTTTTCCAGACCTCGAATGATTTGCATAATGGCTTCGCAACTTGTTGTTTCAATGAATATGGTGCAGTGCAACAAAAGTTGTTGACATTGAAAATCCGTGAGGTAGAATGAAGTCATGTTGCAGCGCAGCAATTTTGGCGAAGGCAACGAAATCATTCAAACCTGCACCATCCTTTCGGAGAAATCACCATGAACTTCAAGCCCCAGGATCTCGCCAACGCTGGCATCGGTTCCATCTCTCTTCTGGCCAATGCCACCATCGACGGCATCGAGCGTCTCGCCGCCCTGAATCTGAGCGCCGGCCGTGCCTTCGTCGAAACTTCCTTCGCCAACGTCAGCGCGCTGCTCGGCGTGACCGATGTCCAGTCCTTCGTCAATCTGCAGCAGAAGCTTGCAGCGCCGGCCCTCGAGAAGGGCATGGAGTACTCGCGCAACGTCATCGCCATCACCAGCGAGACCAAGGACAAGATCGCCAAGGAAGTCGAAACCCAGGTTGCTGCTGTCAATGCCAACGTTTCCGGTCTCGTCGAAAAGGCTCTGGCCTCTGCACCGGCTGGTTCGGAAGTGGCAGTTGCCGCAGTCAAGACCGCGATCAAGTCCGCCAACGAAGCCTACGAAGGCCTCAACAAGGCTGCCAAGCAGGCTGTCGAAGTTGCCGAAGCCAACGTTGCTGCTGCAACCAGCGCCACCCTGAAGGCGGCCAACGTGGTTGCCCCGAAGGCTGCCGGCAAGAAGGCTGCCTAATCGCAGAGTGCTTCCGTGAAGCAAAAAAAAGGCCGGAGCTTGTCTCCGGCTTTTTCGTTGTGTCTCAGGTGCTGCCTGCCGGTGACGGCGGCGTGGCCTTGGGCCGTATCCCTTGCGGATAACGGTAGCCTTCCTATTTCCGGCTGGCCTTCAATGGTTTGCCCTTGCCGCCACGGTTGCCGCGGCAGATTTCCAAGCGTTCGCCCTTGAGCTTGCCGGCGACGCCGTCGACGACCGGCAGAATATCGGCCAGCGCCGTCTTGCCGGGGTCGGCATCGATCAGCTTGAGGCCGCGCCCCTTGGGCAGCAGGCGGATTTCCTCGACATTGAAGACCAGGCCGCGCCCGTCGCGGGTAATGCAGGCGACTTCACCCTCGGGCGCCGGCGCGAAGACAACCGGAATTTCGCCCTCCGGCAATGTCATGAACGCCTTGCCGGCCTTGCCGCGCGACAGGAGATCCTCACCCTTGCAGCGGAAGCCGTAGCCGCCGCTGGCGGCGACCAGATATAGCTTCTCACCCTGCACGGCGAGCGCCAGGCAGGGCTTGGCGCCACCGACAAAATCGACCAGCGAGGTGGCGGGAATGCCGTCGCCCTTGCCGCCGGGAATGTCGGACGCCGGGATCGAATAGGCGCGTCCCCTGGTGTCGAGCAGGATCAGGTGATCGACCGTCCGGCACGGCAGGCATGCCAGCAGACTGTCGCCGGAGCGGAAGGTAAGCTGGGCCGGGTCGATGTTGTGGCCGGTCCGCGAGCGCAGCCAGCCGTGTCTGGAAACGATCAGTGTGGTTGGCTCATCGACGATGGAGACCGTCTTGGCATCCGACATCGTGACCTTGGCATCGGCTTCGATCAGTGTGCGGCGCTCGTCGCCGTATTTTTTCGCATCGGCTTCGATTTCGGCGGCGACGCAGGCGCGCAGGGCTTCTTCCGAGTCGAGCAGGTGATTCAGGCCCTTGGCTTCTTCACGCAGTTTGGCCAGTTCTTCGCCGATCTTGATCCCTTCCAGGCGCGCCAACTGACGCAGGCGGATTTCGAGGATGTCTTCGGCCTGAATTTCGGATAGCTTGAACACCGCCATCAGGTCGGCCTTGGGGTCGTCCGATTCGCGGATGACCTTGATGACGCGGTCGATGTCGAGCAGGATCGCCTGCCGGCCTTCAAGAATGTGGATGCGCTTTTCGGCGGCGGTCAGGCGGTGGCGCGTGCGGCGTTCGACGGTGGCGAGCCGGAAGCGGCACCATTCGGCGATCATGCTGTACAGCGAGGCCTGGCGCGGCGTGCCATTGACGCTAAGTACCGTCAGGTTGATCGAGGCGTTGGTTTCGAGGCTGGTGTGGGCGAGCAGCATGCGCACCAGATCGTCCTGACCCTGACGCGATGAGGCGGGTTCGATGACCAGGCGCACCGCGTGTTCCTTGCCTGATTCATCGCGCACGCCGCTTTCGGAAATCGACGACAGGAAGGCGGCCTTGAGGTTGAGCTGTTCGGGCGTGAACACCTTCTTGCCGGCCTTTTCCTTGGCGACCGGGTTGGAACAGGCTTCGATTTCCGACAGCACCGTGGCGGTCGATACGCCCGGCGGCAGTTCGGTGATGACCAGCTTCCACTGGCCGCGCGCGAGGTTTTCGATCTTCCACTTGGCCCGGACGCGCAGGCTGCCGCGACCGCTGCGGTAGGTGGCGGCGATTTCCTCCGGCGTCGAGATGATCTGCGCGCCGCCGGGGTAATCGGGGCCGGGGATCAGAGCCAGTAGGTCGTCTTCGCTGAAATTCGGGTCTTTTATCAGGTTGACCGCGGCAGCCGCCACTTCGCGCAGGTTATGGGCCGGGATTTCGGTCGCCATACCGACCGCGATGCCGGAGGCGCCGTTGAGCAGGCAAAAGGGCAGTCGGGCGGGCAATAAGGCCGGTTCGTCGTTGGCCCCGTCGTAGTTCGGCTTCCAGTCGACCGTACCTTCGTCGATTTCGGCCAGCAGCAGTTCGGCGATCGGCGTCAGGCGGGCTTCGGTGTAGCGCATGGCGGCAGCGTTGTCGCCGTCGCGCGAGCCGAAATTGCCCTGCCCGTCGACGATCGGGTAACGCAGGCTCCAGTCCTGCGCCATGCGGACCATCGCGTCATAGACCGAGGAGTCGCCGTGCGGGTGATATTTGCCGATCACATCGCCGACGACGCGCGCCGACTTCACATGGCGCGGGCTCTTGTACAGCCCCATGCGGTGCATGGCGTAGAGGATACGGCGCTGCACCGGCTTCTGGCCGTCGGCGGCCGAAGGCAGGGCGCGGCCGGTAACGACGCTCATTGCGTATTCGAGATAGCGGCGGGCGGCGTAGTTGGCGGGTGAGGGGATGTCGTCGGCCGGGCCGCTGGCCGCAGGCGGCAGGTCGGGCGGCAGCGCCGGCAAGGCAGCGTCTTCCGTTTCCGGTTTGGCGCTGGCGTCGAAGAGGTTGAGCTGGTCGGTCATGGTCTTGCGGCAGAATCCTGAATCAAGGCGGCGGCGGAAGTGCAGCGTTCCGGCGTTGGGTGCGCGGCGGTCGCGGGCGGAATGTTACGCGTTTTCGGGGTGGCGACAAGCGCTCAATCGGCGGCACTGTCATCGAGCAGGCGTTCGCATTCCTGCAGCAGTGACAGCGCCAGTTCGGAATGATGGTTGGGGTCGAGCGCTTCCATCATCTCGTGGGCGGTGTACAGGCCGGCCTCACGGGAGAGGGTGGCGGCGATCTGGCGTGCCAGCGTGTCGCCCAGGGCCGAGAGCTGCTTGCGTTCGGCCAGTGGCAATTGACGTTGCGAGCGGCGCAGCCAGTCGGCAGCCAGGGTCGCCGCCTGGGCGTCAGTCATCCACTGACCATGCTCGTAGAAAGCCGAAAGTCGTTCGGCGGCCAGCGCGAAGATCAGCGCCACACGCAGGCCGCGCCCGGTGATCGCTGTGCCGCCCGGATCCTCGTGTCTCATGGTGCCGTATTCCAGACGGCGCAGCGCCCGAGCAGTTCGGTGGCACTTGGATCCAGGCGTTTCATCGAATTCGGCATGGCCGTGAATTTAGCGCAATTTTCCCGGCCCGGGGCACGGGCCTTCGTGTCGTTCCGGCTTGGTGCCGCGCTGGGCAGCGCGGTTCGGCGGTAAACTCCATGCTGATGAACACACTTGAAAAACTGCGTGCCGGCCAACTGGCGGGCTGCCGGCACCTGAAGCTGACCTGCGGACTGAAGACTTTTCCGCGCGAGGTATTCGCGCTGGCCGATACGCTGGAAATCCTCGACCTGTCGGGCAATGAACTTTCGGCCTTGCCCGATGATCTGCCGCGGCTCAACCGGCTGCGCATCCTGTTCTGTTCGGCCAACCGGTTCACCGAGTTGCCGTCCGTGCTGGGGAAGTGCCCGCAGCTGAGCATGATCGGCTTCAGGGCCAACCGGATCGGTTCGGTGCCGGCGGCGGCGCTGCCAGCCAATCTGCGCTGGCTCATCCTGTCCGACAACCGGGTCGAGGAACTGCCCGCCGGACTCGGGCGCTGTGCGCAGCTGCAGAAGCTCATGCTGGCCGGCAACCGGCTGTCGGACCTGCCTCCTGAAATGGCTGCATGTACGCGGCTTGAACTGCTGCGGATTGCCGCCAACCGTTTTTCGACGTTGCCCGAGTTCCTGTTTTCCCTGCCCCGACTGGCCTGGCTGGCATATGCCGGGAATCCGCTGGGCGAAGAGGGCGGCGGCGCTGTGAACGAAGTGCCGATCGCCAGCATCGCCTGGGACGAAGTGAAGTTGTCCGGCAAGTTGGGCGAGGGTGCCTCGGGCGTGATTCATGAGGCGCAATGGCAGTCCGGCACCGGCGCACTGCCGGTTGCCGTCAAGCTGTTCAAGGGAACGCTGACCAGCGATGGCCTTCCGCACCACGAGATGCACGCCTGCATCCGCGCCGGTGCGCATCCGCAGCTGATTCCGGTGCTCGGCCGGATCGACAGCCACCCGGAAAATCTCGATGGTCTGGTCATGGCGCTGATCGACCGGGGTTTCGCCAACCTGGCGGGACCGCCCAGCTTCGAGTCCTGCACCCGGGATGTTTATGCCGGCGATGCCCGCTTCAGCCCGCAGGCAGTGCGTTATATCGCCCTCGGGGTAGCTTCTGCCGTCCGCCATCTGCACGCGCAGGGCATCCTGCATGGTGATCTCTACGCCCACAACATCCTGTATGCGACTGACGGCGAGGTACTGCTCGGCGATTTCGGCGCCGCGTCTTTCCTGCCGCGCCGGGATCGTGCGCTGGCCGATGCACTGCAGCGCATCGAAGTACGGGCTTTTGCCTGCCTGCTCGAGGAGTTGCTGGAACGCTGTACGCCGGTGGTCGACGCCGAAACCATCACGAAAACGCTGTCCGCCCTGCAGGCCGCCTGCGCCCGGGAAACCCCGGCCGAGCGGCCCCTGTTTGCCGAAATCGAGCAGCGCCTGAGCGTCCTGAACCCCTGAGTTAACGGCCGGCCAGCGCCCTGGCGATGAAATGGCGGCCGACGCGCGGCTTCGGCACCCGTTCGGCGAACCAGCTGCGCACATCCTGGTCGAGTCCGATGCCGTGCATGTAGTTGTAGAGTGCCTTGTTCAGCGCGACGCCCAGCGCGTCGTGGTCAACGCCGGTCGGGTCGCTGAATTCGACATCGTTGGTGGCGAAGCTGATCGGCGGTAGCGGCTTGAGCTTGATGCCGTATTCGGCGGGGTTCTTGCCGACCGGTGAATGGACGGTGCAGGCAAAACGGTGGAAGAAGCCGGACTGGATGCAGCCCTCGGCGAACAGCTGGCGCACGTATTCGAGCGCATCGACGGTGTCCTGCACGGTCTGCGTCGGGAAGCCGTACATCAGATAGGCATGCACCATGATGCCGGCCGCGCTGAAGGCGCGCGTCACGCGGGCCACCTGGTCGACCGAAACGCCTTTCTGCATCAGCTTGAGCAGGCGGTCGGAGGCGACTTCCAGCCCGCCGGAGATGGCGATGCAGCCGCTGTCGGCCAGTTGCAGGCAGAGTTCCGGGGTGAAGGATTTTTCGAAGCGGATATTACCCCACCACGAGATTGCCCGGTTGCGCCGCTGCAGTTCGTCGGCCAGCGCCTTGAGTGCCTTGGGCGGCGCGGCTTCGTCGACGAAATGGAAGCCGGTCTGGCCGGTCTCGGCAATGATGCTTTCGATGCGGTCGACCAGCAGCGCGGCCGGGGCGCCGTCGTAGCGGCCGATGTAGTCGAGGCTGACGTCGCAGAAGCTGCATTTCTTCCAGTAGCAGCCGTGCGCGACGGTCAGCTTGTTCCAGCGCCCGTCCGACCACAGCCGGTGCATGGGGTTGAGCATGTCGAGCAGCGACAGGTAACGGGTTAGCGGCAGGCCTTCCCAGGTCGGCGTGCCGACTTCGGCAAAGGGAACGTCAGGTTCACCGGTATTGAAGTAGCGAACCTGGCCATTTACGCGGGCGAAGGTGCGCACCAGGTTGAGGCGCGGGCGCTGGCCGGCCAGATGTTCGAGCAGGGCCAGGATGGGCCGTTCGCCGTCGTCGAGCGTGACGAAGTCGAAATGGTCGAAGACGCGCGGCTCCTTCAGTTCGCGCAACTCGGTATTGACGTAGCCGCCGCCGAGCACGGTGACGATGGCCGGATTGTGCGCCTTGATCGCCTGCGCCATGCGGAACGCGGCATAGACTGAACCGGGGAAGGGCACCGAGAGCAGGACGATCGTCGGCCTGTTGCGGTCGACCGCCAAAATGGTCAGTTTTTCAAGCGTGCTGTCGACCAGCGTCGATGGCGCGGCCAGGGCCTTGGCCAGCGGCTCGAAAGTCGGCTGGCTGCGGGCCAGCGCTTCGCCGTAGCGGACAAACTCGAAACGGGAATCGACCGCCTCGCCCAACACATCTGCCAGATCGTCCAGATACAGCGTGGCGAGGTGGCGCGCCTTGTCCTGGATGCCGAGCGCCCCGAAGGCCCAGGCTAGCGGGTCGCCGCCATCGTCGTCGATGTAGTCGTCGAGTGCAGCGAAGCGCGGGCCTTCCGGCAGGAAGTTGCGGCCGGCGATGCGAAAGGCCAGCGACGGGTCGCCTCCCTGCAGGAAAGCCACAACCGGCGTGACGGTGGCCAGATAACGGTCGAACTGATCGGTAAAGCAGTGCAGCGAGGCCGAACGTTTTTTCGCTGGAACCGTCTTCACCTGCTCGTGAATCTCGTGCAAACCGCCTGGCGAGAACAATTCAAGCACCAGCGTGAGGGCGATATCCGCCTGCACGGCAGCAATCCCTCGGGAACGCAGAAAACCTGTCAGATAAGCCGTCGACGGGTAAGGGACGTTCAACTGCGTCATCGGCGGAATCAGCGAGAGGACGCGGGCAGCTCCGGACATGGCCTATCTGCCGAGTTTCTGGCGGATCTGTGGCAGGGCAGCCTGCGCCGCCCGTTCGCCCTCCAGCATGGCGTCGTGGCGGGCGGTGAAGTCCCAGGATTTGACGTAGGGCAGTTTCGGGCGGATGACGATGTCGGCGCCGCGTAGTTCGTTGCTGCCAATGACCCCGCCCATGATCGTGGTGGTCTGCCACAGGATCGCGGTCAGACTGTCCACCGGCTGGCCTTCCGGGCGGTCCGAGATGTCCACGGCGATGACGATGTCGGCCCCCATTTCACGCGTGGCCTGTACCGGGATCGGACTGGTCAGCCCGCCATCGACGTAGGTTTTTCCGCGCACCCGGGTTGGCTGGAAAACGCCGGGCACCGCGGCCGATGCGCGTACCGCCAGGCCGCTGTCGCCGGTACGGAAGACCATCCGCTCGCCGCTGTTGAGGTCGGTGGCGACGGTGGCAAAGGGCTTGTTGAGCTTTTCCAGCGGGCGATTGCGCAATTGCTGGTTGACGAAATCCTGCAGTGCTTCGCCCTTGAGGAAACCGCGGCCACCCAGCGTCCAGTCGGCGAAAATTTTCTCGTCGAGTTGCTGGGCGATCTTCTGCATGGCGAAAGCGTCGTAGCCGGCCGCATAGAGCGAACCGACTACCGCGCCGGCGCTGGTGCCGACCACGTAATCGGGAACGATGCCATGCGATTCCAGCACCTTGATGACGCCGATGTGGGCAAAGCCGCGTGCCGCGCCGCCACCGAGGGCCAGGCCGATCTTCGGTTTGGGCGGCGGGACGGCTGTCGTTGCAGGCGGTGGCTCCGGTGCCTTGCCCGGCAGCATGGAGCAGCCGGCAAGCAGGACAACGATTGCCACCAGCCAGGGTGACTTCACGCGAGGCGCGCTCGCCCTCCGCCGGCGGCCGGAAACGGACTCAGACATCGGCTTCCACCAGTCCGCCGTCCTTCTCCATCCACGCACGGCGACCGGCGGCTTCGCCCTTGCCCATGAGCAGCGTGAAGGTGGCGGTCATTTCCTTGATGGTTTCGCGGCCGGCCTGGAAAGGCACCAGGCGGCGGGTATCCGGGCACAAGGTGGTTTCCCAGAGCTGGTCGGGATTCATTTCGCCGAGGCCTTTGAAGCGGGAGACGGTGATCCTGTTTTCCGGAATTCCTTCGTCTGCCAGTTTGACGAGTGTCTGTTCCTTTTCCGCTTCGTCCAGGCAATAGACCTTGCGCGTATGGCCGCGCGCCTCGACATCGACACGGAACAGCGGCGGCTGGGCGACATGGATGTGGCCGCGCTCGATCAGCGCCGGAAAGTGCCTGAGAAACAGCGTGAACAGCAGCACCTGGATGTGCGAGCCATCGACGTCGGCGTCGGACATGACGATGATGCGGCCGTAGCGCAGGCCGGAGACATCGACGCTGTCGATCTGGTCGAGGCCGTGCGGATCGACGCCGATGGCGACCGAAATATCGTGGACTTCGTTGTTCTTGAACAGCTGGTCGCGGTCGACTTCCCAGGTGTTGAGCACCTTGCCACGCAACGGCAAGACCGCCTGGGTCTCCTTGTCGCGCCCCTGTTTGGCGGAGCCGCCGGCCGAATCGCCCTCGACGAGGAAGACTTCGTTGCGGGCGATGTCGTCGGATTCGCAGTCAGTCAGCTTGCCGGGCAGGGTGGCGATGCCGGAGGATTTCTTCTTCTCGACCTTCTGCGTCGATTTCATGCGGTTCTGCGCCGCCTTGACGGCCAGTTCGGCGATCTTCTTGCCGAAATCGGCGTGGCTGTTGAGCCATAGCTCGAAGGGGTCGCGCACCATCTGCGAAACCAGCTTGTAGGCGTCGCGGCTGGTCAATTTTTCCTTGGTCTGGCCCTGGAATTGCGGGTCGAGGACCTTGGCCGAGAGCAGCCAGGTCATGCGGCCGCAGACGTCTTCCTGCGCCAGCTTGACCTTGGCCGGCAGGATGGCATGGTGCTCGGCGAAAGTCTTGATCGCCTCGAAGACGCCGGCCTTCAGCCCGGCTTCGTGGGTGCCGCCGTCAAGCGTCGGGATCAGATTGACGTAGGATTCCGGCTTGCCGCCACCCTCTTCGAACCAGGCCAGCGCCCAGGTGGCGCCTTCGCCGACGGCGAAACCGTTGGCCGTGTCGACATATTTCTCGCCGACGAAAATCGGTGCGACCGGGGTGCCGACCATCATTTCGTTGAGGTAGTCGGCCATGCCGTTCTGATAGCACCAGGTTTTCTTTTCCTGACCTTCAATGTCGAGTTCGACGGTGACGTTGGGCATCAACACCGCTTTTGAGCGCAGCAGGTGCTCCAGTTGGCCGAGATTGACCTTGGGCGAATCAAAATATTTCGGATCCGGCTGAATGCGCACCGTGGTGCCGGTGTTGCGCTGGCCGCAATCGCCGATCCGGCTGAGCGGCTCGGTGACGAAACCGGCGCCGAAGGCGATGTGATGGACGCCGCCGCCGCGCCTGATCTCGACTTCGAGGCGCGTCGACAGCGCATTGGTGACCGAGACGCCAACGCCGTGCAGGCCGCCCGAGAAGCGATAGGCGTTGCCCGATTCCTTCTTGTTGAACTTGCCGCCGGCGTGCAGCTTGCAGAAGACCAGCTCGACGTCCGGCCGGCCTTCTTCCGGATGAACCTCGACGGGGATGCCGCGGCCGTTGTCGGAAACCTCAATGACGCCATCGGCGCGGATGGCGACCGAAATCTTCTTGGCGTAGCCGGCCAACGCTTCGTCGGCCGCATTGTCGATGACTTCCTGGACGATGTGCGTCGGGCAGGTCGTCCGGGTGTACATGCCCGGGCGCTCCTTGACGGGTTCGAGATCCTTGAGGACGCGGATGGAAGAGGCGGAATATTCAGGCATGTGCTTTGAAAACGAGGCAAAAAAGACGGTGGGCCGCGCCCTGAAAGAAGCACCCTCGGGGTGCAGCGATCAGCGGTTTGGGTTACCGGTGGATTGTACCGGCTGCGGCGGCATTCCCAATACGCCGATCATCGCCCGGACGGCGCGCATCTGGACACCGTCGCGGGTGTGGTAGTCGGCACCCGTATAACCCCACCAGTCCCAGCAGCCTTTGGGATTGAGCTGCCAGCGGAAGGAACCGAAGGCAAGACCGAAGCGCCGCACCGTCTGCGGGTAGAGTACGACAATGCGGTTGCTCGCCGCCCAACCGTTATAGCCGGCACCGTCGACGAAACGGCGGCCGATTTCCCCGGCGTCCTGCAGGCAGCCGTGGAAAGCGACGTGAATCCTGCAGCCCCCGCCACGGCAACTGGCCGGGACGAAGGCATAACCCTCGTCGGCGAGACTGGCGTCGATCGTCCGGCCGCGAACGAAGGGGCGCTGGTCGAAGACGATCATATCGCCAGCAGGCGTGGCTGCAGGCGCTTGCAGCGGGCCGAGCAGATGCGCCAGCAGTTTGCCGGCGGCGTCGATTTCCTGACAACGGTTGATGAAGGGGGATGCGCTGGTCGGACAGGCGTTCGCCTGCGGGTCGGCGACCGAAAGCATGGCATGGCCGGCTTCCGGCACCTTGACGAAGCGGATGGCGTCGGCGGGCAGGGTGACGCGGTAAAAGGCCTCCAGCGCCTCCATGACGGGCGGCAGGACAGTCTTGTCGTTGCCGCCGGCGAGCAGCCAGACGCGGTCGTCGCGCAAGTTCCTGACCTGGTCGATGCGGTCCGCCGTAGCCAGTCGGGCGACCGTCTGCATGGTTTCGGCGGCGGTCGGCGGCAGGGCGTTGCCGGAAGGCGCCATGCAATTGCCCAGCGCCCGGCGCAGCGAACCCTCGGCACAGTAATACGGGCCGCCAGCGACGACGCCGGCGCCGCGCACGATGCCCGAATAGGCAACCTGGAACTGCACGGCCATGTAGCCGCCGGCCGAGATGCCGGAAACCGTCACGTCGTCGGTACTCGCGGCCAGTCCCGGCAACGGCGGAGCCGCCGCGCCAGCGCCGGCAAAGAGGAGCAACAGGAGAAGGGCGCAGGCCTGTTGCAGGCGTGAAGGGATGTCCATGTCAACAGGATTCCGGTTGGTTGTCAGGCGAGCGCCGTGAAAACGGGGCAAAAATGGGTGTCGACCGCGCCCAGAAGGAATTCGCCGAGGCGCGCCAGCTTCGCTGGCCGTCTTGCTACGCAGGCGCTTCATCAGCGTCCCTCGGGTACAACAGTCGCCGCCGGCGAGATTCTAGCGGGTCCGTGAGGCTGCAACTGAAAAGGGCCGGCGAAACCGGCCCATTCGAGCACACCGTCGACAACGCGGTTTCTATTTGCTCTTGATCGCCTTGCCGGCCGGTGTCGAACCGCCCTGGACGCCAAGCTGGCCGCCGGTGCCGAGGCCTCCTTGCACTTCCTGCGCCCGGTAATTGCGCACCGCCCTGACAATATTGTTGTAGGAGTCGGTGAAGGCGGCGACGATGACCTTACCTTCCGCCGTGTTGGCGTAACCGCCGGCAACGCCCCCGCCGCCACTGCCGAACAGCCCGCCCAGCGCGCCGAAGTCCACATTGCGTGCACTGCCTTCGGCGGCCGCCAGTTGCACGCCCGAGCGATTGTCGATCAAGGTCAGGATCGTGCTGGCTTCCTTGGCGTTCATGCTGCCGCCGACCAGGGCGCCCAGTGAACCGCCCAGACGGCCGCCAATTGCCGCGCCGGCGCCACCGGCGTTGTTATTGCTGAAGGTGATCGACGGGCTCATCGAGTAGTCGGCGGCGACCATCTGGCCCTTGCCGAAATTGGAACCCTTGCGCATCTCGCCGGATTGCTCGAGTGCCCGCTCGCCCATGATGTTCTGCATTGCCCGACCGCGTTCGACAATCACGAAACAGTTGGACTGCTGCACCAGCAGCTTCAATACCGGCACGGTCGATCCAAGCCGCAACTGGCCGGTCAGGATGCCGTACCACGACGCGTGCGTATCTTCGACGATGGCCAGCGTTCCCATGGTGGCCGAACACTTTTCCAGTTGAGAATTGGCGTTCTGCGCGTTGGCGCCGCCCGCCGAGCCTGTGGCAGTGGTCTTCGCCGCCGGCGAACCCATCTCCATGTTGGAGCAGGCAGTCAGTGATACGCACAGCAGGCCGCCCAGCAACGAGCGGACCTTGAAAAATTTGCGGGTTGTCATGGCGACCTCCGATCAAGGGTGGCGATAGAATATGACGCTGATGTATACCTGTATGGACGACACTATACCCAAAGCATGGCGTACATGCCCATTTGACTGGCCATTGGTGATTTGGGTCCAACAAATTCAAGTCGTTCGTGCCTGGTCCACAGTCAATCGCGGACCTGCCCAAGAAGTCTATCTGGAGTGAATTGTTCCCATGGCCGGAGCCAGCCTGCTTGCACTGATCGACGACATCGCGTCGATCCTCGATGACGTGACCTTGATGACCAAGGTCGCCGCCAAGAAAACCGCCGGTGTTCTTGGTGACGACCTGGCACTGAACGCGCAGCAGGTTTCCGGCGTGCGCGCCGAGCGCGAACTGCCGGTGGTCTGGGCGGTGGCCGTCGGTTCGCTGAAGAACAAGGTGATCCTGGTGCCGGCGGCGCTGGCGGTCAGCGCCTTCATGCCGTGGGCGGTGACGCCACTGCTGATGCTCGGTGGCCTCTATCTTTGCTTCGAGGGTGTCGAGAAACTTGCCCACAAATGGCTGCATAGCGCCGAGGAGGACGCTGCGCACCATGCCGGAGAGGTTGCCGCGGTGGCCGATGATACGGTCGACTTGGCGGTCTACGAGGCGGACAAGATCAAGGGCGCCATTCGTACCGATTTCGTTCTCTCCGCCGAGATCATCGTCATCGCGCTCGGAACCGTGGCCGACAAACCATTTGCCACGCAGGTCGCGGTCCTGGCCGGGATCGGCCTGATCATGACCGTCGGTGTCTATGGCATCGTCGCCGGCATCGTCAAGATGGATGACCTCGGGCTTTATCTTCTGGAAAAACCGGGCGCGCTGGCCAGGACGATCGGCAAGGGCCTGCTGCTGGCAGCGCCAAGATTGATGAAGGCGCTGGCGGTGATCGGTACGGCGGCGATGTTCATGGTCGGCGGCGGCATCCTGACCCACGGCATCCCGCCCGTGCATCACGCCATCGCGCAGGCCGCCGAAGCGTCGGGGATGCTGGGCGGCGTGGTTTCACTGGGGCTGGATGTGCTGTTCGGGATTGCCGGCGGGATTTTGGCGCTGCTCGGCGTCAAAATTTTCGACAAGGTGCGTGGCAAGGCTTGATGACGACCAGGAATTGCCATTCGCTCACGGGCGGCGCGCTGGCGAATAGGTGATCCGGTAGATCGCCCCGGCGTGGTCGTCGGAAACCAGCAGCGAGCCGTCCGGCATAACCAGTACATCCACCGGCCGGCCCCAGGCGGATTCGCCCTGCTGCCAGCCCGTCGCAAAAGGCTCGTACGACACGGCGCGATCGCCGTTCAGCCGCACCAGCGTCACCCGGTAGCCGGATTTCTTCGAACGGTTCCACGAGCCGTGTTCGGCAATGAAGATTTGGCCGCGATATGCCGGCGGGAACTGCTGTCCGTCGTAGAAGCGCATCCCCAGCGCAGCGACATGGGCGCCGAGATTTTGCGCAGGGGGAACGAATTCGCTACATGAGCGCTCGCCGCCGAATTCCGGATCGGAGATCGTTCCACCGTGGCAGAAGGGATAACCGAAGTGCAGTCCGGCCTGCGTGGCATGGTTCAGTTCGTCGGGCGGCAGATCGTCGCCCATGAGATCGCGGCCGTTGTCGGTAAACCACAGCTCGCGGGTGCCGCGATGCCAGTCGAAACCCACGCTGTTGCGAACGCCGCGGGCAAATGTCTGGAGGTCGGTACCGTCCGGCTTCATGCTCGCAATCAGCGCAAAGCGCTCCGGATCCGCTTTGCAGATGTTGCACGGGGCGCCGACCGGGATATAGAGGCGGCCATCGGGACCGAAGGCGATGAATTTCCAGCCATGGTGGCGTTCCTTGGGAAGATCGTCGCGAACCGTGACGGGTACCGGAGGATTGGCGAGACGCTTGCTCAAGCCGTCAAAGCGAAGGATGCGGTCGACCGCCGAAACATAGAGATTTCCATCGCGGAAGGCGACGCCAACCGGCATGGTCAGGTCACTGGCGATGACGGTGGTACGTGTTGCACGGTACTGGCTGTCCAGTTGAACCGCGTGCACCTTGCCTTCCCGGGCGGAGCCGACATAGAGCACGTTGCCGTCGCCCAGTGCCATCTGCCGTGCATTGGGGA
Source organism: Azonexus sp. (assembly GCA_035466795.1). Lineage (GTDB taxonomy): Bacteria > Pseudomonadota > Gammaproteobacteria > Burkholderiales > Rhodocyclaceae > Azonexus. The sequence continues at coordinate 14,948 of DATIUN010000285.1, forward strand.
CGCGCGCCAGCACCTCGATCGAGAACCCTTCAGGCAGGCGAATTTTGTCGACCGGCAATTCGCCGGCAACGGCCGGCAGGCTCGACAAAAACAGCGCCAAGGTGGCGCCAATGCGGTGGAATGTCATCCGGAATTCGCCTGTGCCATAGTTACTCAGGCGATCAGTATAGCGGTCCCGGCAACCCGAATGCCGGGTGGAAAACCGGCTTCCCGGTCAGGCGCGGCGCTTGCCCGATTTCTCGAGGGCGGCGCGGAATTCGGCGAACGAGAGTTCGCGTACAACAGTTGCGGCCAGCGTGTCGCGCAGATCGAAGCCGTCGGGGCATTCATCGCCGAGGCCGGCACCATTGCCAACGGGTTTGGGGCGCTGGCGTATCGGGGACTGCATATCGTGGCTGGGTGGCATGGCGATTTTCCGTTTTTTGTTGGTGTGTCGTCATGATGCCAAGTCATGCTGAAACCTCCCGTGATTGAATTCACGAACCGGAGGAAATCGCATTCCTGCCGTCGTTATGCCTTCACGCAAGCGGCAGGCCGGCGGCAGCGAGCCGCCCCTTGAGCCGCTCCACTTCCTCGATCAAATCCGCCACCAGGGCGGCAAGTTCCGGGTTGGCCTCGAAGTCGCGTTCAACGGCGGCCAGCCGGCGGGCGCGGGCCAACTCGGTGCTGGTGAATTGCCAGCGTGTGATCTGCCCGGCAACGACGTTGCCGAGGAAGCCGGCTTCGACCCGCTCGACGATCCAGTTCGGCTCGACGGCGCAGGCGCAGGCCAGTTCATCGAGGTTCAAGGCTACTTCATCCAGCAGAACGCCAGTCAGAATGTCATCTCGCGTCATCGCTCAGGCTCCCATTCCCTGGCGCGGATTGAAGTCCATTTCCCGTGCCATGGTTTCATAAAGTTGTCGCGCCTTGTCCGTAGCGGCGGGCGGCAGCACGATTTCCAGCACCAGATACAGATCGCCGGCTGGCTTGCCGGGAATGCCGCGCTCTTTGAGGCGCAGCTTGCGACCGGCTTGCGAACCTGAGGGAACGTTTACGCGCACCGAACCCGCCGGGGTAGGCACTTCGATCGCGGCGCCCAGGGCGGCTTCCCAAGGTGTCACCGGGACCGTTTCATGGACGTCCCGACCGTCCACGCGATAGCGCGGATCAGGCCTGAAATGCACCTCCAGATACAGGTCGCCCGCCGCGCCGCCGCCGAAACCGGGGCTGCCTTGCCCCGCGAGGCGGATGTGCTGACCTTCCTTGACTCCCTTGGGAATCTGCACCCTGAGCGTGCGCTCTTCGGTGACGACGTGGCCGGCAGGATCGAGACGGGCCCCGCGCAAGGTGATCGTCTGAGTCGCGCCGTGATAGGCATCGGCCAGTTCAATCATCACCTTGGCGTGGTGGTCGCCGCCGCGCGCGCGATGTTCGCCCGCGCCCCGGCCGCCTCCCGCTTGCCCGAAAAGGCTGGAGAAGAAGTCGCTGAATTCCGCCGAGTCAGCGTAGGAACCATGGGCACCGTCACCGGAAAACTCGAAACCCGTACCCCAGTCCGGCGGCGGCTGAAATTCCTGGCCGGGATGATAGTGGCTGCCGGCCTGGTCGTAGGCCGCGCGCTTTTCCGGGTCGGACAGAACCGCGTTGGCCTCGTTGACCTCCTTCATGCGTATTTCTGCGTCCGCTTCCTTGCTGACATCCGGATGGTATTTACGCGCCTGCTTGCGGTACGCCTTCTTGATCTCGTCCGCAGTCGCAGTCTTTGAAACACCGAGAATCTGGTAGTAGTCCCTGAATTCCACCGACGCTTCTCCTCAGTTCACATGGGAATCGACGGTGCGTTTCGGCAGTTTGCGCCGTCAATCCGGGCAGGTAGTTCACCAGCGACGAACTTCGCCGTCAAGCGTTAAAGGCCGAAATTCGAATCACGTTAATTGTGCGCATGACTGAACGATGAATCACCGCAGCAGCGAGACATACACCGCGGCGATGATCGCCGTGGTGATCACGCCGCTGATGTTGGCACCCAGCGCCTGGGGCAGGACGATCGCTCCCGGATTGGCTTCGGAGGCAATCTTCTGGACGATCTTTGCCGTGGTCGGTACGCAGCTGACGCCGGCAATGCCGATGATCGGATTGAATTTTCCGCCGCTCCAGAAGTACAGCAGATAGCCGCCCAACAAGCCGCCGAGGGCGGAAATGAGCAGCGCCAGCATGCCGAGGAGCAACAGCTTCAACACCGTCGGTTCGAGCAGGGTGTTGGCTTCGCACAGCACGCCCAGCGTCAGCCCGAGGAAGAATGTGGCACCGTAGAGGAAGGTCTCGCCCAGCAGCTTGGTGAATGAGTCGATGCCGCTTTCGCGCACTGCGACACCAACGAATAGCGAGAAAAACAGGGGAGCCGCAACGGGAAACAGCAGGCACAACAGGGTGCAGGCGACCACTGCAAACACCAGCTTTTGGGAACGACTGATGGGCGGACCACGATCGTCAGCCATGCTAATGCCGCGAATGTGCCTGGGCACCAGCCACTTGATCAGGTAAGGGTAGGCGCCATAGGTCAGGCCAAGATACAGGTAGCCGACGACGGTGATCGGGACAAAAAGATGCTTGGCCAGAACCAGTGAGGTAAACAGGACCATGGGCCCATCGGCGCCGCCGATCGTGGCCACCGCAGCGGCTTCGCGTTCGGTGAGGCCGAGGCTGATGGCAATGGGAAAGACCGCGATGGTGCCCAGTTCCGCAAACAGCGCGATGAACATGCTCCGGAACGGGCGGGCCATGACGTAGCCCACGTCAAGCAACACGCCAATGCCCATGAAGACCAGGCAGGCAATCAG
>DATIUN010000286.1:0-3823 GCA_035466795.1 Azonexus sp.
CGCCCATGATGTCCTTGCCGCTGATGACCAGCGGAATGGCCTGGGCCTGGATCGGCGTCGGTTTGGTGTAGCCCTCGTCGAGGACGGCACGCAGCAGTTCGGGCGCCAGGCCGAGGTCGGCAAAGGTGATTTCGGGGGCGATGGTTGCAGGGGTTGCAGCCGCCGGCGTACTGGCAGCGTCGCCAGCCAACGTATTGATTTCGGACATGGGGCAGCATTATACGCCTACCGCGCCGCAATCATCCGAATATGGCCGCTCGTACCGAGCGCTCCCGATCGCGCCGCGAGGTTATAATCGCCGCTCTTTTACGCATTCCGGGAGCCCCCATGTCGTCTGTCGTTCGTCCGCTGACCCTCGCCATCGCCTTTGCCTTCGCCGGCGCCGCCATGGCCGCCGAGCCGGCCAAGCCCGCTGGCAAGTCCGCTGGCAAGTCCGCCAAGCCGGCGGCCAAACCTGCTGCCAAGGCGGAACCAGCGCCGACACCGAATTCTCCGTCCGAACTCGAACTCGCGCACAATCTGGATCCGGCCCGCGCGGAGCGGCTGCAGGTGGTGGTCGACCGCTTCAACAAGGAAACCGGCGGGTCGCTCAAGTTGGTCCGCCTGGAGAAGGACCAGAAGCCGGCCGACCTCAACCTGGTCACGCGCTACGACATGAGCGAGGTGATCACCCATCCGAAGAGCTACGTCCCGCTGCACGAGGTGATGGCGAAGGCCAACGAACGGCTGAATACCGCCGAGTTGTCGCCCGACCTCAAGAGTGGCGTCGTTGACGCCAAGGGCCGCCTGGTAGCCTTGCCGGCGCTCTACTCGACGCCGGTCCTGTTCTACAACAAGAACGCCTTCCGCAAGGCGAAGCTCGATCCGGAGCAGCCGCCGAAGACCTGGTTCGAGATGCAGGGCATGCTCGACAAGCTGCAGGACGCGGGCTACGCCTGCCCGTACACGACGTCGTGGCCGGTCTGGGTGCATATCGACAACGTCAGCGCGCTATCCGGCGCGCCGGCCGTCGGCGACAAGGGACAGCTCAACTTCAACGGCCTGCCGCAGGTCAAGCACATCGCGATGATGATAACTTGGACTAAGGCCAACTATTTCAAGCACTTCGGGCGGCGCGCCGAAGGCAGCGCCAAGTTCCAGGCCGGCGAGTGCGCCATGATCACCACCGATTCGCGCGAGGCGGTCGATTTTCAGGACGCCAAGGGCGTCGAACTGGGGGTCGCGCCGATGCCTTACCACGACGACGTCTACGGCGGCCGCCAGCACACGTTGGCCGATGGCTCCACGCTGTGGGTCGGTGCAGGCCGCACGCCGGCCGAGTACAAGCAGGCGGCGAAGTTCGTTTCGTGGCTGTTGAGCCCGGAAATGCAGATCGAGACGGTGCGCCTCTACGGCGGCCTGCCGCTGACCCCGGCAGCGCGCTCCGCCGCGCGCAGCAAGATCCTCAAGGACAGCGACCGCACGCTGGAGATCGCCTATGCCTCGATGAAGGGCAAGGGCGCCAGTTCGGTGCCGCACGTCGCCGACATCGATGCGGTGCGCATCATCACCAATGAAGAACTCGAAGCCGCCTGGGCCGACAAGAAGCCGGCCAAGGCCGCCCTCGATACGGCCGTCTCGCGCGGCAATGCCTACCTGTCCGCGCATCCGGCAATGAAGAAGTCCCAGCCCTTCTGATGGGCGTGCTGCTGCCGCGCTGGATTGCCCATCGCGGCGGCGGAAGTCTGGCGCCGGAAAACACCCTGGCCGGCATTCGCGTGGCGGCCAGGCTTGGCTATCGGGCGGTCGAGTTCGACGTGATGCTCTCGGCCGACGGCACGCCGGTCCTCATCCACGACGAAACGCTGGAACGCACGACCAATGGCGCCGGCCGTGTCTGCGATACCCCGGATTCGATTCTGTTTGCGCTCGATGCCGGCAATGGCGAGCGCATTCCCCGTTTTACCGAAGCCGCCGCGCTGTGCTGCGAGCTTGGCCTGCTTGCCAATGTCGAGATCAAGCCGGCGATCGGCCACGAGGTGGCGACGGCCGAGGTCGTCGCGAGCCTGGCCGCAGACTTGTGGCAGGGCACTGAAATACCGCCGCTGCTTTCGTCGTTTTCCCTTGAAGCCCTTGAGGTAGCCCGTGATCGGGCGCCACAAATTCGCCGCGGCGTGCTGTTCGAGGCGCCGCCTCCCGAGTGGCTTGCCGAACTGCGGCGCCTGGAGGCCATCTCCTTGCATTGCGATGCCGATCTGCTGAGCGACGAAGTGCTGGCTGAAGCCCGGGCGCATGACATCCCGGTACTGTGTTACACGGTCAACGCGCCAAAGCAGGCAAAAATGCTTTTCGCGCGCGGCGTCAGCGCGCTATTTACCGACCGCCTCGATCTTTTTGCGCAATAGTCGGGCCGGCGGCTGCGAAGCCGGGCGCTTTTTCTCTTAAAATCGAAGGTTTCGAATTCCGCCTTTGAGGCCGCCAGCTCATGAAAAGCTCCGAAATCCGCCAGCAGTTCCTCGACTTCTTCGCCTCCAAGGGCCACCAGATTGTTTCTTCCAGTTCGCTGGTGCCGCACGAGGACCCGACCCTGTTGTTCACCAACGCCGGGATGAACCAGTTCAAGGACGTTTTTCTCGGTTTCGACAAGCGTCCCTACACGCGCGCCACCACCTCGCAGAAGTGCGTGCGTGCCGGCGGCAAGCACAACGACCTCGAAAACGTCGGCTACACCGCGCGTCACCATACCTTCTTCGAAATGCTCGGCAACTTTTCTTTCGGCGACTACTTCAAGCGCGACGCCATCAAGTACGCCTGGGAACTGCTGACTGAGGTCTACAAGCTGCCCAAGGACAAGCTGACCGTCACTGTCTATGCCGAGGACGACGAGGCCTACGACATCTGGACCAAGGAAATCGGCGTCCCGGTCGAGCGCGTCATCCGCATCGGCGACAACAAGGGCGCCCGCTACGCCTCCGACAATTTCTGGATGATGGGCGACACTGGCCCCTGCGGCCCGTGCACCGAAATCTTCTACGACCACGGCGAGCAGCACTGGGGTGGCCCGCCGGGATCGCCGGACGAAGACGGCGACCGTTTCATTGAAATCTGGAACAACGTCTTCATGCAGTTCAACCGCGACGAAGCAGGGGTCATGCATCCGCTGCCCAAGCCGTCGGTGGATACCGGCATGGGACTGGAGCGGGTCTCCGCCGTGCTGCAGGGCGTCCATGCCAACTACGAGATCGACCTCTTCCAGGCGCTGCTCAAGGCCGCAGCTCGCGAGACCAGCGATGCCGACATGAACAGTCCGTCGCTCAAGGTGCTGGCCGACCATATCCGCGCCTGCTCCTTCCTGATCGCCGACGGCGTCATCCCCGGCAACGAGGGGCGCGGCTACGTGCTGCGCCGCATCATCCGCCGTGCCATCCGCCACGGCTACAAGCTGGGTGCGCGCGCCGCCTTCTTCCACAAGATGGTGCCCGACCTCGTCGCCGAAATGGGCGCCGCCTACCCGGAACTGGCGCAGAACCAGCACAAGGTCATCGCCACGCTGAAACAGGAAGAAGATCGCTTCTTCGAAACCATCGAGCACGGCATGGCCATCCTCGACGGCGAGTTGAAGGCTTTGGGCGAAGGTGGCGTGTTCAATGGCGAAACGGCCTTCAAGCTGCACGACACCTATGGCTTCCCGCTCGACTTGACGCAGGACATCTGCCGCGAACACAGGATCACCGTCGACGCCGCCGCCTTCGATGCCGCCATGGCCCGCCAGAAGGAACAGGCGCGCGCTGCCGGGAAGTTCAAGATGGCGGCCAACCTCGATTACGACGGCCCGGCCACGACC
>DATIUN010000287.1:0-4125 GCA_035466795.1 Azonexus sp.
CGCCGGCTATTTCGACGCCAACACCTACCTGCTGATGACCAAGGCGCTCGATTATTTCGATCCGGCGCGCGAGGACAACGGCGACCTGAACGTCACCATGGCGCGCAGCAAGGCCAATTTCCTGATCGTCTCGTTTTCCACTGACTGGCGCTTCACCCCCGCGCGTTCGAAGGAAATCGTCGCCGCCCTGCTCGCCAACGGGCGCAACGTCTCCTATGCGGAAATCAGCCTGAATTTCGGCCACGACTCGTTCCTGATGAACGATGCGCACTATCACGGCGTGGTCGATGCCTACCTGCGGAACATCAAGCCATGACGCACACCCTGGGCCGCGCCGACTTCGACCTCATCACCAACTGGATCGCGCCGGGCGACCGCGTGCTCGACCTTGGCTGCGGCGACGGAACGCTGCTGCGGCACCTGATCGACACCCGCGGCGTGCACGGCTGGGGCGTCGAAATCGACGATGAAAACGTCCTCGCCGCGATCCGCAACGGCATCAACATCATTCAGGGCAACCTCGAACGTCCGCTCGACGAATTCGCTGATCAGGCCTTCGACCATGTCGTGCTGTCGCGCACGCTGCAGACGGTGCGCCACACCGAGGGCATCCTGCGCGAAATGCTGCGCGTCGGCCGCGAAGCCGTCGTCTCCTTTCCCAACTTCGCCTACTGGAAGAACCTGCGCTCGGTACTCGACGGGCGCATGCCGGTTTCGGAAGACCTGCCCTACCAGTGGTACGACTCGCCGAACGTGCGCTTCTTCACGCTGCTCGACTTCGAAGAACTGTGTGACCGGATGGGCCTGGTCATCCGCGAGCGCAATGTCCTCGACGAGGAAGGCAACCTGGTCGACCATGAAGTGAATTTTCTCGGCAGCCTGGCCGTCTACCGCCTGACCCTCAACCGCTGATGCCGGCCTGGCTTGCAGCGCTGCTGACGCGGAAGATGCTGATCTGCGTCTTCACCGGGTTTTCCTCCGGCCTGCCGCTCTACCTGCTGCTCAACCTGCTGCCGGCCTGGCTGCGCAGCGAAGGCGTCGATCTCAAGACCATCGGCTTCTTCGCGCTGATCCAGTTTCCCTATACCTGGAAGTTCCTCTGGTCGCCGCTGCTCGACCGCTACAGCGTGCCCGGTTTCGGCCGCCGACGCGGCTGGATGCTGCTGACCCAGATCGGCCTGCTGCTCGCCATCGGCTTCATGGGCGGCCTCGACCCGAAGGAAAACATCTGGCCCATCCTGTGGCTGGCCGCCCTGCTCGCCTTCCTTTCCGGAACGCAGGACATCGCGGTCGACGCCTTCAGAAGGGAGATTTTGAACGACAACGAACTCGGCCTCGGCAATGCCGTGCATGTGAACGCCTACCGCATCGCCGGCCTGATCCCCGGCTCGCTGTCGCTGATCCTCGCCGACCGCCTGCCGTGGAGCGAGGTGTTCTGGATTACCGGCGCCTTCATGATTCCCGGCATGGTCATGGCCTGGCTGGTCAGCGAACCACGTATCACGGGAACACCCAAGACGCTGCGCCAGGCGGTGACCGAACCTTTCCACGAATTCATCGGCCGCCAGGGCTGGCGCGGCGCCGCGCTGGTGCTCGGCTTCATCTTTCTTTACAAACTCGGCGACAGCCTGAGCACCGCGCTGGCCACGCCGTTCTACCTCGACATGGGTTTCACCAAGACCGACATCGGCCTGATCGCCAAGCATGCCGGACTGTGGCCGGCGGTCATCGGCGCCCTGCTCGGCGGCCTGTGGATGGTCAGGCTCGGCATCAACCGCGCGCTATGGCTGTTCGGCGTGGTGCAACTGGTATCGATCTTCGGTTTCGTCTGGCTGGCGGCACAGGGTCACTTCGCCAGCATCGGCGCCGGCGAGCGGGTGGCTCTGGCCTTCGTCATCGGACTTGAAGCGCTCGGGGTCGGACTCGGCACCGCCGCGTTCGTCGCCTTTATCGCCCGCTCGACGCATCCCGCCTACACGGCGACGCAGATGGCGCTATTCACCAGCCTGGCGGCGGTGCCGCGCACCTTCGTCAATGCCTCGGCCGGCTGGCTGGTGGAAATGCTGGGCTGGACCAGCTTTTTCTGGCTGTGCGCCGGGCTGGCCGTTCCCGGCATGGTGCTGCTGCTCAAGGTCGCCCCGTGGAATGCGCGGGGTGCAAGTCCGGCAGGCTGCTCGATTCAGTAAGCGGCGCCGCCTGTCGCGGTTAACGGACCGCGAGGAGCGAATTCCGGACCGACCGCCAGCCGCGCCAGACAAAGAAGGCGCGCTTGGTCCACCGCCATGCGCGCTTCGGGCTGGCCGCGACAGCAACGGCAACTGCAACGCCGACCGCCGCCGGATGCGCTTTCAGCCAATCCACACCGGCCAGTGCCCTGTCGACGCCCCCCAATGCGCTTGCCAGCGGATCGGCATGACCGGCAAGCGCCCGGCGTTGCGCCGCGATGCGTTCGCGCAACGCGCCATGACGCAGCGCGAGCTCCATTGTGCGAGCGCTCACTGCGCTTCCTCACGACGCCGTAACTGGGCCATATCAGTCTCCAGTTCGGCAAGGCTGGCGCGGAACATCTTGCTGGGCTGGGACAACTGGCGGCGCAGGGACGCGAAGACGAGGACGCCAACGGATATGAACAAGCCCGCAGCAACCCCGAAGACCAGCACCCGCTGTTCCCAGAAAAGGAGCGCGATACAGCATATCGCCATGACGGTGCCGAGAGCGAAAAGCCAAGCCACGCTGAAGGCCTTCGCCCACAGCGACATCAGCCGGAGCTTTTCCTCCTCGACTTCGGTGACGAGAAGCTCTGCCCGCGTCTTGCCGATCGCGAGCAGCGTCCCGAGCAGGTTCTTCAAGGCGGAAAAGAGGCCTTCGCGGCCAGCCTCGCCGCCCGCTCCCGCGGACATGCGATTAACGGCGGCCGATCAGCACGCCGAGGGCGAGACCCAGGGCAGCAGCAACGCCGACCGCTTTCCACGGCTCCTCATGCACGAAATCGTCGGTCGCCCGGGCCGCCGCCTTGGTCTTGTCGACGAGGGCTGCCTCGAGGTCGGACAGACGCTCCTTGGCATCGCGCAAACGGATGGCGATACGCTCGCGCAATTCGCCAGCCTTCTCGCCGGCGGCGCCGGCGGTGGCACGCAGCAGTTCTTCGGTATCGGAGATCACGACCCTGAGGTCGGAAACCAGTCTTTCCTTGTTGGCAACAGTCATTTCTTCAGCCATTTCAATCTCCTGATTGGCGGTTATTCGACAATCAAAGGTTATCCCGTTCGGGCGGTTAAAGCAATTCAGGCTATCCGCTCGTAATCGACGATCAGCGGCGCATGGTCGGAGAAGCGCTCGCGCTTGTAGATTTCCGCGCGGCGCGCGGCGCCGGCTAGACCCGGCGTCGCGATCTGGTAGTCGATCCGCCAGCCGACATTCTTGGCCCAGGCCTGGCCGCGATTGCTCCACCAGGTGTAGGACTCGCCAGTAGTCTCCGGATGCAAGCGGCGATAGACATCGGCCCAGCCCTGCTCGTCGAAGACCCTGGTCAGCCATGCCCGCTCCTCAGGCAGGAAGCCAGAATTCTTCTGGTTGGATTTCCAGTTTCTGAGGTCGATTTCCTTGTGCGCGATGTTCCAGTCGCCGCACAGCACGATTTCACGGCCTTCGGCACACAAGGCGGCGAGATGCGGCAGGAAGGCATCGAGAAAGCGGAACTTGGCTTCCTGACGTTCGGGCGATGACGAACCGGAGGGCAGATAAAGCGAAATCACCGAAAGATTGCCAAAATCGGCCCGGATGTAGCGCCCCTCGGCATCGAACTCCCCGCCATCAAATCCTTCAACGACCCTATCAGGCGCTTTCCGGCTCCAGATGCCGACACCGCTGTAACCCTTTTTCTCTGCGCAGTGATAGAAGGCGTTCAGGCCATCCGGCGAGCGCATTTCCGGCGTCAAATCGGGCAATTGGGCCTTCAGTTCCTGCAGGCAAACGACATCCGGGGCCTGCGCGACCACCCAAGGGAGCACGTTTTTGCTCCAGGCGCTGCGAATACCATTGAGATTCAGGGAGATGATGCGTAACATTCGGTCGGTTCGCGCCGTGTTGCTGCGGCGTGCGAAAATGGATAAGTATGGACTTTCG
>DATIUN010000288.1:0-3793 GCA_035466795.1 Azonexus sp.
GACCGTATCGCCCGGCCGCGCGTGGCCTTCGAGGCGGCCGACCGAACCGGCGAACAGCCACGGGTGACGCTGCTTGAACGCAGAGCGCTCCTTGCCCGGCATGAGAATCAACTGCGCCATGTCTGTCCCGCCTTCAAATGAAAAGCCCCGGCAGCCTTGCGGCAAACCGGGGCCCGAGCAATGCTGATCGGCTTAGGCGCCCAGTACCTTGCGGTTGCGTGCGTGGCATTCGGCGACGTAGATGACCTTGAACATGGTCTTGCCGGTGCCCTTGAACAGGCGCTTGCTGGACTTGGAAATGCTGCGGCGTTCCAGGGACGAACGGCGGGTACGATTGATGGCCATGACTAACTCCTTGATTCCGGCGAATTTTCAGAACCTTGGATCATAGAGGCTGGCGGCTGAAACGTCAATTGAAGCCTGAATTTTGGTCGAATTTTTCAGTCGACCGGGACCGGTGCCTATCTTTTGGCGCGCGGGTGCGCCGCATCGTAGACCTTGGCCAGATGCTGGAAGTCGAGATGCGTATACACCTGCGTCGAGGCGATGCTGGCGTGGCCGAGCATTTCCTGCACTGCGCGCAGGTCGCCCGACGATTGCAGCACGTGCGAGGCGAAGGAGTGGCGCAGCATGTGCGGATGAACGTGGCGCGGCATGCCGGCGCGCAGCGCCTGGCGTCCCAGGCGCACCTGAATTGCCCGGTGACTCAGGCGTGCCCCGCGCCGGCTGACGAAAAGGGCACGCTCGCCTTCGGCGGCCAGTTGCTCGCGCGCCGCCCGCCACGCCGCCAGCGCCTCGCGCGCCCGGGTGCCGACCGGCACGATGCGCGCCTTGCTGCGCTTGCCGAGAACACGTACCTCGCCCTCGAGCAGCACACCTTCGAGCACGTCGATATCAAGCGCCGCCAGTTCGGCGAGGCGCAATCCCGACGAATAGAACAGTTCGAAAATGGCCGCATCGCGAACGGCCAGCGCGGGATCATCCTCGTCATTCGGTGACAGCAAAGCCGCTGCCTCATCGACCGACAGCGCCTTCGGGAGCAGCCGCGGCGACTTCGGCGGCCGCACGCCCTCGCAGGGATTGGCCAGCACGAGATTGTGCTGGCCGAGCCAGGCGAAGAAACCGCGCCAGGCCGACAACATGCGCCCGAGCGAACGGCCGGACAAGCCCTGCGCGTGAAGCTGGGCGATGAAACGGCGGATCTGGTGCACCTGCAATTCGGCCAGCCGCAGCGCACCTGCCAGCGCCAGCAGACGGGCCAGGTCGCGCCGGTAATTGCTGATGGTGTGCGGTGACTGCCGACGCTGTTCGGCCAGTTCAGCCAGATAATCGTCGATCGTCGGTACCGGGGTCACTGGGCTGGCTTGGCGACGCGGATCAGCGCGGCGGAGACCATTTCGCCCATGCGCTCGAGATAGAGGTTGCCCATTTCGGCGTAGAAGCGCTGCCCGTCCTCGCTGCCGAGCGCCAGCATGCCGAAGGTGTTGCCGCCATCGCAGAGGGCGATCAGCGCCTGCGAGCGAATGTGCGGCGCCTGCTCGCCAAACCAGGCCGCCGTGCCGAAACCCGATGTCGAGCCGCAATACGGATGGGCCAGCGTGTCGGCAAAAACCTTGAGTTCCTCGGCCACCGCGGCGAATTCCGGCAGGTCGCCGATACCTTCCGGCTTCTTCCACAGGCGCAGGGCCACGTGCGGGACCGTGAAATCGTCGCGCAGATGGAAGTTCAGCAGGTGGATGACCGCCGAAAATGTTTCGACCGCGATCAGGCCCACCGCCAGACGGTGCACCTTCTCGCTGATCTGGTCGTTTTCTTCGCCGAAGGCGATCAGCTCGGCGAGCTTGCTCTCGGTCTGCCGGTTCTTGTCGCGCAGCGTCAGCATCTGCCGTTCGGCAAGCGAAACCGCGCGTCCCCCGTGCGGGTGCGGGACGTAGATCTGGGCCAGAAGATCGGCGTACTGCTCGAAAAAGACCGGGTTGGTCTTCAGGTATTCGGCGACATCTTCGGCAAAGGGCGCACTCATAGTTCGATTTCTCCAATGAAAACAGTGACGGCCGGGCCGGTCATCATGACCGGCTGGCCCTGACCCGCCCAGGCGATGGTGAGATCGCCGCCGCGTGTCGTGACGCGCACCGGCGAATCGAGCAAGCCGCGACGTATCCCGGCCGCTGCCGCGGCGCAGGCGCCGGTACCGCAGGCCAGCGTCTCGCCCGAACCGCGCTCGAAGACGCGCAGCTTGATGGCGTGGCGGTCCACGATCTGCATGAAACCCGCGTTGACGCGCTGCGGGAAACGTTCGTGATTTTCGATCAGCGGCCCCTGCGTGCCGACTGGCGCGCGATCGACATCGTCGACCAGTTGAACGACATGCGGATTACCCATCGACACGACGCTGATTTCCAGCGTTTCGCCCGCGACATCGAGGGCGTGGACCACCGCCTCGCTATCGCCGAGAAAAGGAATTTCAGCAGGCAGAAAACGGGGAGTTCCCATGTTGACCGTGACATTGCCGTCGTCTTCGAGGCGCGGAGTGATGATCCCGCCTCGGGTTTCAACGTTAATCTCGCGCTTCGCGGTCAACCCGGCATCATGGACGAAACGCACGAAGCAGCGCGCGCCGTTGCCGCATTGTTCGACCTCGCCGCCATCGGCGTTGAAAATCCGGTAACGGAAATCGACTCCCGGCTGCCCTGCCGTCTCGACCAGCAGGATCTGGTCGCAGCCGACGCCGAAATGGCGGTCGGCCAGATGGCGCAACTGGTCCGGCGTCAGCGAAAGCGGCTGACGAATGCCGTCGAGGACAACGAAATCGTTGCCCAGACCGTGCATTTTCGAGAATTTCAGTTTCACAGCCGGCTCCACGTCAGGATTTGAAAATCATAGCAGAGACAGAGGCTTGTCTCAAATTCTTAAAGTTTCTTCTCCATCACGTAGTCATCCATGACGAAGCCGTGGCCGATGTCATCGACGATGGACTCGCGGACGACGAAGCCGTATTTCCGGTAGGAGCCGATGGCCGCGGTGTTGCGCTTGTTGACCGCGAGAATCACGCACGGATAACCGAGCTTCCGGGCCCGCGCCGCGACATGTTCGATCAGATGGCCGCCGACCCCCCGGCGCTGCACATCCGGGTGGATGTAGAGCTTGTCGAGCTTGAACTCGCCCTTCCTGATCTCGCTGAAGGCGAAGCCGACCCGGCGGTCGTTGAGGAACGCCTGGTCCAGCCACTTGTCGGCATCTTCCAGATCATCGTACAGACGCTCATGGCCGTAGCGCTGCTCGAGCATGAAGTCGATCTGCTCCTGGGTGATGATGCCCGGGTAGGTGGCCTGCCAGATTTCCCGGGCCAGCGCCGAGATAGCTGGCACGTCAGGATGAGTGACGGGGCGGATTTCGATTTTCAGGCTGTCTGTCATTTGTAGAACCTCTGCTCTCCGGGTGGCCGGGTCTTGAATCGCTTGTGCAACCAGAAATACTGCTCCGGCATGCGCAGCACCTGGCTTTCGATGAAACGGTTGACGGCCGCGGTATCGGCTTCGATGCTTGCGCCGGGGAAATTCTCCCACGGCGGCATGACTTCCACCTCGTAGCCGTCCGGCACCTGGCGCGTGATGCACGGCACCACGCGGGCACCGGTCAGCCGCACCAGCCGCGACAGCGCCGGAATGGTCGCAGTCTGGATGCCGAAGAAGGGAACGAAGATCGACTCCTTGCGGCCGAAATCCTGATCTGGCAGATAATAAAACGGGTAGCCGTCCTTCAGCGCCTTGACGATCCTGCGGATACCCTCCTG
>DATIUN010000289.1:0-3470 GCA_035466795.1 Azonexus sp.
TAGGGACCGGAACAGTCATAAACGTAGATCGGCGGGTTCTTTTCGCCACCGAAGGCGGTCGGCGTGTCGTCCTGCGAGATTTCGCGCATCGGCACGCGGATATCCGACCGCGAACCTTGGATATAGACCTTGCGGGAGTTCGGCAACGGCTGGACCGCAGCTTCGTCGACGTGGGCGTTGGCGGCGAGGAATTGTTCTTTGGCGTTCATTGAGGCTCCGTGCGTATGTGCAACGGGTAAGACGGGCAAGGAGCGAGAAGGTTCGTTTCCCTACGGCGGCATGACCCGGTCAGGTTCGAAGGGTATTTCTCAGTCGACCGCGGCGGCCGGCACCCCTAACGAGTGACTGCAAGTTACTGGAGATACAGGAAAAAGGCAAGACGACGGGATGACGCCGACGCACTGCGAACTCCGGCAAGCGGCTATTGACGGCGAACGCGCGTTGACCGCGCCAAGGCTCCGGTGGTAATTTAATGACCGGATAGTCATTAAATTACTCATGCCGACCAAAGCCCCGCCCCGAAAACGCCGCAAAGAAGCGCGCCCCTCCGAATTGACGGCGGCCGCGCTCGGTCTGTTCGTCGAAAAGGGTTTCGCCGCGACCCGGCTGGAAGAGGTTGCGGTGCGCGCCGGGGTTTCGAAGGGAACGCTCTATCTTTACTTCGACAGCAAGGATGCGCTGTTCAAGGCGGTGATTCAGGAAGGCATGATGCCGGTGGTTGCCGAGGGCGAAGCGATCGCTGCGCGGCACGCCGGGAGTGCTGCCGACCTGCTGGAGCGCCTTCTGGAAAATTGGTGGGTGAGAATCGGCGGGACCGAGTACGCCGGCATTCCCAAGCTCATGGTGGCCGAGGCACGCAATTTTCCGGATGTCGCCCAGTTCTACTACGAAAACGTGATCCGCCGCGGGCGGGCGCTGGTCGGCGCGGCACTCGAACGCGGCATGGCCAGCGGCGAGTTCCGGCGCATGGACATCGAGACCACCATCGAAGTCGTGATCGCCCCGGTCCTGATGCTGCTGATCTGGCGCTTCTCGATGGGTTCCTGCCAGACCAATCAGGCCGACCCGCGCCAGTATCTGGCGATCCACATGGATTTGCTGCGTCAAGGCCTGCAGGCGAGTCGGGTATAATCTGCTTTCGTTGTAATCCATATATAAGTCTGTGCTAATATTTAGCCTGCGGAGATTTAAATGAACATCGAGCAAGCGCGCTTCAACATGATCGAACAGCAGATTCGGCCCTGGGAGGTTCTGGACCCGGAGGTTCTCGATCTGCTTTTCGTCGTCAAGCGCGAGGACTTCGTGCCTGCCGCCTACCGCAATCTGGCGTTCGCCGACATGGAAATTCCGATCGGCAGCGGGCAGGTCATGCTGGCGCCGCGCGTCGAGGCGCGCCTGATGCAGGAACTTGGCATCAGGAACACCGACAAGGTGCTGGAAATCGGTACCGGCAGCGGCTACATGGCCGCCCTGCTGGCTGCCCGCGCCGACCATGTCGTCACTGTCGAGTCCCGGCCGGAGATTGCTGAATTCGCGCGCCAGAACCTGGAACGTGCCGGTGTCGCGAACGTCACGATCGAAATCGGCGACGGCGCCAACGGCTGGGCCCAGCGCGGTTCCTATGACGCGATCGTCGTTTCCGGCGCGCTCCCGTCCCTGCCCGACGCACTGCTGAAACAACTGCGTCTAGGCGGCCGTCTGGCAGCCATCGTCGGCGAAGCGCCGGTGATGGAGGCACAACTGGTGACCTGCAGCGCGGAAGGCGTCTACAACACGATCAACCTCTTCGAAACAGTCGTTCCCGCACTGGACAGCGGAAACGCGATACCTGGATTTTCATTCTGATGGAACAGATGCGCTCGCAACAACTGGCTGAATGGCTCGCCGACGACAGCCGCAAGAAACCTGTCATGCTGGATGTGCGCCAGCCATGGGAATTCGCGCTGTGCCACCTGCCCGGTTCGCTGCATATTCCGATGCACCTGGTCCCGTTGCGCAGCAACGAATTGAAGCGCGACGAACCGGTCGTCGTCATCTGCCATCACGGCTGGCGCAGCAAGCAGGTTGCGATGTTTCTGGAACAGCAGGGGTTTACCGCGGTCATCAACCTGGAAGGCGGGGTCGCCGGCTGGGCGGATCAGGTCGATGCCGATTTCCCTCGCTACTGAGGACACCATGAAAAAACTTGTCTGGCTGCTCGCCACCCCGTTGCTGGCGTCCCCGCTGTGGGCCGCCGATCTGCTGCAGATCTATCGCGAAGCGCAGAACAATGACGCGACCTTCGCTGCTGCCAGGTCGACCCTCGAAGCCGGCCGGGAACGAACCCCGCAGGCGCGCGCCGGACTCCTGCCGACGCTGTCGTTGAGCGGCAATTCGCTCTGGAACAAGAACGATCTGTACTTGCGCGATGGCACTCTCCCTCCGACTCTGGATCCGAATCCGCGTTTTAACAGCAACGGCTACACGCTGGCGCTGACCCAGCCGCTGTTCCGCTGGCAGAACTGGGTCGCCTACGACCAGTCGAAATTTCAAGTGGCCCAGGCCGAAGCCAATTTCGTTCAGGCTGGCCAGGATCTTATCCTGCGCGTCGCCCAGGCCTATTTCGACGTGCTCTACGCGAGCGAAAGCCTCAAGGCGGTGCAGGCCAACAAGAAATCCATCGAGCAGCAGCTCGAATCGGCCAAACGCAATTTCGAGGTCGGCACCTCGACCATTGTCGATGCCCAGGAAGCGCAAGCGCGATTCGACCTCGCCAGCGCCCAGGAAATTGCCGCCGAAAGCGATCTCGAAGTCAGGCAACGGACCCTGCAAGCCATCATCGGCAAGGAGCCGGGCCCGCTGGCCCCGTTCCGCCGCGGCGCCGAGCTTACCCCGCCGCAGCCGGCCGACATGAAGCAATGGGCCGCGGCTGCCGAAAAGGACAATATCAGTGTCCAGATCCAGATGGCAGCCGTTGAAATTGCCTCCCGCGAAGTCGACCGGCAACGCGCCGGTCACTATCCGACCATCGACCTGGTCGCCAACAAAGGCAAATCGACGGCGTTGGCGTCGACCGTAGGCGGCCAGCTCGAAACCAATTTTGAGAATGTCGGCGTTCAGCTCAACCTGCCGATTTTCCAGGGCGGCGCGGTTGTTTCCCGCCAGAGTGAAGCGAGCGCCAATCGTGCTGCGGCCGAATCGACCCTCGAACAGGCCCGGCGCAACGCAGCCCTGCTAGCACGTCAGCAATACCTCGGCGCCACCAACGGGCTGGCACAGGTACGCGCGCTCAAGGCCGCCCTGATCTCGTCGCAATCGTCACTGGAATCCAACCGCTTGGGCTTCGAAGTCGGCGTGCGCATCAACATCGATGTGCTGAATGCCGACAACCAGGTATACGTCACCCGCCGCGACCTGGCCAAGGCAGTTCTCGATACACTGATGTCGCAGCTCAGGTTGAAGGCCGCTGTCGGCACCTTGAGCGAGTACGA
>DATIUN010000290.1:0-6340 GCA_035466795.1 Azonexus sp.
GGACGTCAAGCGCATCATCAACGAGCCCACCGCCGCAGCCCTGGCCTTCGGCCTGGACAAGCATGGCAAGGGCGACCGCAAGATCGCGGTGTTCGACCTGGGCGGCGGCACCTTCGACATCTCGATCATCGAGATCGCCGATGTCGACGGCGAAAAGCAGTTCGAGGTGCTGTCGACCAACGGCGACACCTTCCTGGGCGGCGAAGACTTCGACCAGCGCCTGATCGACTACATCGTCACCGAGTTCAAGAAGGAACAAGGCGTCGACCTGACCAAGGACGTGCTGGCCCTGCAGCGCTTGAAGGAAGCCGCCGAGAAGGCCAAGATCGAGCTGTCGAGCAACACGCAGACCGATGTCAACCTGCCCTACATCACCGCCGACGCCTCCGGTCCGAAGCACTTGGCCATCAAGATCACCCGCGCCAAGTTCGAGTCGCTGGTCGACGAACTGGTCGAGCGTACCGTCGCCCCGTGCGTCACCGCGCTCAAGGATGCCGGCTGCAAGATCGGCGACATCAACGACGTGATCCTGGTCGGCGGCCAGTCCCGGATGCCCAAGGTGCAGGAGAAGGTCAAGGAAATCTTCGGCAAGGAGCCGCGCAAGGACGTCAATCCTGATGAAGCCGTCGCTGTCGGCGCCGCCATCCAGGGTGGCGTGCTGCAAGGCGAAGTCAAGGACGTGCTGCTGCTCGACGTGACCCCGCTGTCGCTGGGTATCGAGACGCTGGGCGGCATCATGACCAAGCTGATCCAGAAGAACACGACGATCCCGACCAAGGCGTCGCAGGTCTTCTCGACCGCCGACGACAACCAGGGCGCGGTGACCATCCACGTGCTGCAGGGCGAGCGTGAAGTCTCCTCGGGCAACAAGAGCCTTGGCCAGTTCAACCTGGAAGGCATCCCTCCGGCGCCGCGCGGCACGCCGCAGATCGAAGTCATTTTCGACATCGACGCCAACGGCATCATGCACGTGACCGCCAAGGACAAGGCCACCGGCAAGGAAAACAAGATCACCATCAAGGCCAACTCCGGCTTGAGCGAGGCTGAAATCCAGGCCATGGTCAAGGATGCCGAACTGCACGCCGAAGACGACAAGAAGGTGCACGAGCTGGCCGATGCCCGCAACCAGGCCGACGGCATGGTGCACATGGTCAAAAAGTCGCTGACCGAGTACGGCGACAAGCTCGACGCCGCCGAAAAGGAAAGCATCGAAGCGGCGATCAAGGATGTCGAATCCGTGCTGCGCGACGGCGACAAGGACACCATCGTCGCCAAGACCGAAGCGCTGTCCGCCGCCGCCCAGAAGCTGGGTGAAAAGATGTACGCCCAGCAGCAGGCCGAAGGCGCGGCCGCCGGTGCGGGTGCCGAAGGCGGCGCCCAGCAGCAGGCCAAGAAGGACGAAGGCGACGTGGTGGATGCCGAGTTCACCGAGGTCAAGGACAAGAAGTAATTCCCGACCGCACGGCCCGGCGCCGAGCCTTCCGGAACCCTCCGGCGGCGCTCGGCGCCTTTGTCACTTGACGGGTAGAAGAAATGTCAAAACGCGATTTTTATGAAATTCTCGGCGTCAACCGCGACGCTTCCGACGACGAGATCAAGAAGGCCTACCGCAAGCTGGCCATGAAGCACCATCCGGACCGCAATCCGGACAACCCGAAGGCCGAGGAACACTTCAAGGAAGCCAAGGAGGCCTACGAAATCCTGTCGGACAGCCAGAAGCGCGCGGCCTACGATCAGTTCGGCCACGCCGGGGTCGATCCGCAAGCCGGCATGGGCGGCGGTTTTGGTGGCGGTGGCGGCTTCTCCGATGCCTTCGGCGGCATCTTCGACGAAATCTTCGGTGGCCGCGGCGGTGGCGGTGGTGGCCGTTCCAACATCTATCGCGGTGCCGATCTGCGCTACAACCTTGAAATTTCACTCGAGCAGGCTGCACACGGCACGGAAACCAAAATCCGCATCCCGACCATGGAAGTCTGCGAGCCATGCAACGGTACCGGCGCCAAACCGGGCACGCAGCCGAAAACCTGCCCGACCTGTAACGGTTCCGGCCAGGTGCGTCTGCAACAGGGCTTCTTCTCGATCCAGCAGACCTGCCCCAAGTGTCACGGCACCGGCCGCTTCATCGCCGACCCCTGCAAAAGCTGCGGCGGCGTCGGACGCACCAAACAGCACAAGACGCTCTCCGTCAAGATTCCGGCCGGGGTCGACGAGGGCGATCGCATCCGGCTCGCCGGCGAAGGCGAACACGGGGTCAACGGCGGCCCGCCCGGTGACCTCTACGTGCAGATTCACCTCAAGCAGCACGCGGTATTCACTCGCGACCACAACGACCTGCATTGTGAAATGCCGATTTCCTTCACCACTGCGGCACTCGGTGGCGACATCGAGATTCCGACCCTGGATGGCGCCGCCAGCATCAAGATTCCCGCCGAAACCCAGTCTGGCCGCGTCTTCCGTTTGCGCGGCAAGGGCATCAAGGGAGTGCGCAGCCACACCCATGGCGACCTGATGTGCCACGTCGTGGTCGAAACGCCGGTCAGCCTGACCGACCGTCAGAAGGAACTGCTGCGCGAACTCGAAGAATCCAGCCGCGACAACAACGCCAAGCACAACCCGCGCTCCAAGTCGTGGATGGACAAGGTCAAGGAATTCTTCGGCGACTGACTCCTTCACTTTGCAGCGCCGCCAGACTGCAACGCAGCTTAAGGCGCAGCTACAAGGTCAAGGCATTCTTCGGCGACCAATTCCGCCACGCTTTTTGGCATTTTTTGACCGTCGACCGCAGCAGGTGGTTTTTCCGGGCCACCTGCCTGTTCCCCCCGTCGCGTTCCGGCTGTTAGAATCCGCGGACTAACAAAGGGGGGAATACCATGCATTTCCTTAAGCAGTTGCTCACCGTCGCTGCCATTGCCGTTTCCAGTCTGGCGGTAGCCGAACCGGGGATCACCGAAAATTCGATCACGCTGGGCATGACGTCTCCGTTCTCCGGACCGAACGGAGCTTATGGCAACGACATGCGTCAGGTGATCGAGGCCTATTTCGACCAAGTCAACAAGTCCGGCGGGGTCAACGGGCGCAAGATCAATCTGGTGGCGCTCGATGACGGCTACGAAACCGACCGCGCGGTAGCCAACACCAGGATTCTGATCAGCGAAAAGAACGCCTTTGCCCTGCTCGCCTCCTACGGCTCCAGCCCGACGACCGAGGCGATGAACAAGGTGTTCGGGCCGTCCAGAGTGCCGCTGGTCGGCACCATATCCGGCGCCGGCAGCCTGCGCGAACCAATTTCCCAGAATCCGGGCAGCCGTTACATGTTCAACGTGCGCGCCAGCTATGCCGACGAAACCGAAGCGATCGTCAATCAGATGGTTTCGCTTGGACTCAAAAACATTGCCGTTTTCTACCAGAATGACGGATTCGGCAAATCCGGGCTGGACGGCGTAACGAACGCGCTGAAAAAGCACAACCTCGCCCCGACGGCAACCGCCACCGTCGAGCGCAACTCGGTCGACGTGAATGCGGCCGTGGAAGCGATCGCCAAGGCCAAGCCGCAGGCGGTGGTCATGGTGACGCTGTACAAGCCGACGGCGGCCTTCGTCAAGGCGATGAAGAAAGCCGGCCAGAATCCGATGTTCATGACCCTGTCACCGGTCGGCACCGAGCAACTGATTGCCGAACTCGGCCCGGATGCCCGCGGTATCGGCATTTCGCAGGTCATGCCCTATCCGTGGAGCGATGTCGTGCCGTTGGTGCACGACTATCAGAAGCTGATCGGCAACAAGAAGAACGGCTTTTCCTATTACGGCATCGAAGCCTATGCCATGGCGCGCATCATGGTCGATGCGCTGCGCAAGGCCGGCAAGGACCCAACACGTGAAAAACTCCTGGCGGCGCTGGAAGGCACGAACACCGACCTCGGCGGATTCCGTGTCGCCTTCAGCCCCACCAACCGCCAGGGTTCGCGTTTTGTCGAACTGACCGTGGTCGGATCGGGCGGAAAAATTCTTAAATAAACATCGCGGTCAACACGAAAAAACGGCCTGTTTTCACAGGCCGTTTTTCATTTCAGAGACGCCGCCAGGTCGTTCCTTGCGGACTGTCGTCGAGCGCGACGCCGGCCGCCTTCAGTTCGTCGCGCAGGCGATCGGCTTCGGCGAAATTCCGCGCCTTCTTGGCTGCCGCCCGCTCACCGATCATGCGCTCGATGGCCGCCTCGTCCAGCCCGCCGGCTGCCGCACCACCACCCCGCAGATAGACCGATGGCTCGCGCTCGAGCAGGCCGATGATGCCGGCCAGCGCCTTGAGCAAGCCGGCCAGTTCGCCGCTGCGCTGGCGATTGACCTCGCCGGCCAGTTCGAACAGCACGGCAATCGCCCCATGCGAGTCGAAATCCTCGTTCAGCGCCGCCGCAAAGCGGGCGGCGAAACTCTCCTGCCAGTCGATGTCGACGGCAACCGGCGGCACGTCGCGCAGGGCGAAGTAGAGGCTGTCCAGGCTGCGCTTGGCATCGTCAAGGTGGGCATCCGAGTAGTTCAGAGGGCTACGGTAGTGGGCGCGCAGGATGAAAAAGCGGACGACTTCGGCATCGTAGCGTTGCAGCACTTCGCGAATCGTGAAGAAGTTGCCCAGCGATTTGGACATCTTCTCGTTGTCGACGCGGACGAAGCCGTTGTGCATCCAGTAATTGACGAAGCTGCACTGGTGCGCGCCTTCCGACTGGGCGATCTCGTTCTCATGGTGCGGAAACTGCAGATCCTGGCCACCGCCGTGGATGTCGAAATGCTGGCCGAGCAGCTTCGAGCTCATTGCCGAGCATTCGATGTGCCAGCCAGGCCGCCCCTCGCCCCACGGCGATTCCCAGGCCGGCTCGCCCGGCTTGGCGTGCTTCCACAGCACGAAATCGAGCGGGTCCTGCTTGGCCGAGTCGACCTCGACGCGCTCGCCGGCACGCAGGTCGTCGAGCGACTTGCCGGACAGCTTGCCGTAGCCCGGGAACTTGCGCACCGCGTAATTGACGTCGCCATCGCTGGCCTTGTAGGCCAGCCCGCGCGTTTCCAGCTGGCCGATCAGGTCGAGCATCTCCGGCACGAAATCGGTAGCGCGCGGCTCGTAGTCGGGGCGCAGGACGCCCAGCGCATCGGCATCCTCGTGCATGAAGGCGATGAAGCGATCGGTCAGCTGCTGGATCGTTTCGCCATTCTCGCTGGCGCGCTTGATGATCTTGTCGTCGATGTCGGTGATGTTGCGGACATAGGTCACGTCGTAGCCGCTGGCCCTGAGCCAGCGATAGACCATGTCGAAAACGACCATGACCCGGGCGTGCCCGAGGTGGCAGTAGTCATAGACCGTCATGCCGCACACGTACATGCGCACCTTGCCCGGTTCGATGGGCGTGAAGACCTGCTTTTCCCGTTTCAGGGAGTTATGGATTTTAAGCATTGGAGGGGAATTTCGCGACGTCGTCAGCCGCTCGTTAAGCTTTGGAAAGGCTGGCGTTCTTGGTAGAATCGAACGATTGTAAACCTGCGCCGAGTATAGCATAGCGATGACGTCCGCCCCCCTGTCACAGCCGCGTTTCCGGGCATCCAGAGCGCTTCGGGCGATCATCTTCGGGCTGGCGGTCGGCAGCAGCGCCCCGCTGCTTGCCGAGACCCTGACGGATGTCCAGCGCCTGATAAAACGGGGGCAGTACCCGCAGGCGCTGGCGGCGGTCGACGTCTATCTCGGCAGCGCGCCCGATGACGTCCAGGCCAGCTTTCTCAAGGGCGTGATCTACGGCGAAATGAACAGGACCGACGAGGCGATTGCGGTCTACACCAAGCTGACCGAGGATTACCCGGAATTTCCCGAGCCGTACAACAATCTGGCCGTGCTCTACGCCAGCCAGAAGCAATACGACCGGGCGCGCATGGCCCTCGAAATGGCGATCCAGGCCCACCCGTCGTATGCGACCGCCTACGAGAATCTCGGTGACCTGTATGCCAAGCTGGCCAGCCAGGCTTATGGCAAGGCCGTGCAGCTCGAAGGAGCGAGCAAGTCGGCGAAAATCAAACTGGCCCTGGCGCACGACCTGATCACCGTGCCGGCCAAGTCGCCCGGCAAGCCGGCGGATACCGCTGGCAGCAACAAGGCCGCCAACCAATAACCTGAACAGGAACAAGCGATGATCAAGCAACTTTCCACCCTGACCGCCGGCCTGCTCGTCTCGCTTGCCGCCTGGTCCGTCCCGACCGTCGAAATGACCACCTCGCTGGGCAAGATCACCATCGAACTCAATGCCTAGAAGGCGCCAAGGACGGTCGAGATGTTCCTCTACAACTCTGATCATGGCTTCTACGAT
>DATIUN010000291.1:0-2677 GCA_035466795.1 Azonexus sp.
AGAGGGGTCACCGTCATCGACGATGGCACCATCGTGGACCGCCGCGGCTCGCTGAACATCGACGACGAGGGCAACCCGACGCAGCGCACCGTGCTGATCGAGGACGGCATCCTCAAGGGCTACATGCAGGACAGCCTCAACGCACGCCTGATGGGCGTCGCGCCGACCGGCAACGGGCGCCGCGAGTCCTTCGCCCACCTGCCGCTGCCGCGCATGACCAACACCATGATGCTGGCTGGCGAACATGACCCGCAGGAGATCATCGCTTCGGTGAAAAAGGGTATCTACGCCGCCAATTTCGGCGGCGGCCAGGTCGACATTACCAGCGGCAAGTTCGTCTTCTCGATGAGCGAGGCTTACATGATCGAGGACGGCAAGGTGACGCGGCCGATCAAGGGGGCGACGCTGATCGGCAACGGGCCGGATGCCATGACCCGCGTCTCGATGATCGGCAACGATCTCCGGCTCGATCCGGGCGTCGGTACCTGCGGCAAGGACGGGCAGAGCGTGCCGGTCGGCGTCGGCCAGCCGACCCTGCGCATCGATGGACTAACGGTAGGGGGTACGGCATAATACCCAGTCATTTGGGTGGGGGTGTTTATGCGTGCTTGGATTCTTGCGTGTGGGTTGATGACGGCTTGTGGAATGGCTTTGGCACAGGTCCCGGCAGCGGACAGGCTGAAGGCCATCCAGGCTGACCCCGCGGCGTTGAAATCAGCGATCGAGGCGGGAAAGAAGGCAAGCTTCTTTTGCGTTAACTGCCATGGCGACGACGGGATCAGCAAGATTCCGGAAGTGCCCAACCTGGCTGGCCAGAACCCCGACTACCTGCTCGAGCAGATTCGCAAGTTCGGCAGTGGCGAGCGCAAGGATCAGTTCATGCAGGGGCTGATCAAGGTGCTCAAGGAGGAAGAGCGGGTGCAGATCGCGCTCTTCTATGGCAGCGGAGCGGTCAAGCCGTCGAAAGCCGATCCCGCCGAAGCGGCACGCGGCAAGGATCTGTTTACCAGGCTCTGTGTTCGCTGCCATGGCGAGGCGGCGCGCGGCGATGCGACGATCCCGCGCCTGGCAGGCCAGCAGATTCCCTATCTGCAGACCTCGCTCACCCGCTACCGCGACAAGACCGGCGTCCGCAACAACCAGCTGATGTCGATCGCCACCTCGTCGCTAAAGAACGATGACATCAAGGCCATCGCCAATTACCTGACCCAGTTGCCCTGATGCCTCGATAGGATTTTTCACGCATCGGTCGGCAAAACTGACCGATGTCATGGTTTCCTCGGAGCCCTCCCGGTCAGCTTCCGGTCTGGGGTAAATACGGGAGAAACCATGAAAGCATTTTCGGATTGCTGCTCGCACTCGTCTTGAGCGTTCCGCGCGGTGACGCGCTGGCGCAGATTGCCGATCTCAATTCGGCGATCAACAAGGCGGGTCGTCAGCGCATGGCCAAGTTCTACCAGGCGATTGCCTGGGGGGGGTCGGTAACGACAAGAGCCCCGGTGAACTTGAAAAGGCGCGCAAGGAATTCTCCGTGGCCCACCAGGAACTGGCGGCGGCACCTTCCAATACGCAGCAGATCAAGGAAAGCCTCGACCTGGTCAGGCAGCAGTGGCTGTTCTTCGAGAATGCACTGAACCAGAAGGCAGGTCCCGACAAGCGCCCGCAAATTGCTGTGGCGACGACCAGCGAACGCATTCTTGAAGAGATGGAAACCGTCGTCGGGCTTTACGAAAAGCTCAAGTAATCAGAAGAGACTCAGTTGCCGTTCATCCGCCGGTGCAGCCGGCGGCCTGAAGCCCGAGGTATCGAGTACCGGCAGTTCACGGCTCAGGCCGTGGCGGCGGCAGGCGAGATCGAAACGCTGGCGGATGAGGTCGGCGAAGTGTCCCAGTCCCTTCATGCGACTGCCAAAACGGGCATCGTTGGCGCGCCCGCCGCGCAAGTCATAAAGCACCGACATGATGCGCGCCGCCTTCTCCGGTGCGTGCCATTCCAGCCACTCGCGAAACAGTCCGGCCACCTCGTGCGGCAGACGCAGCAGCGTGTAACACGCGCTTTCCGCGCCGTGCACACGCGCTGCCGCCAGCAGATTCTCCAGTTCGTGGTCGTTGAGGCCGGGTATTACCGGCGAGACGAATACCGAAACCGGAATGCCGGCTTCGCCCAGTTTTTGCATCGCGTCGAGCCGTGCATGTGGCGCGCTGGCCCGTGGTTCGAGTTGACGGGCGAGTTGCCCGTCGAGCGTCGTCAGTGAAATGCCGATGTGCGCCAGCTTGCGGCGGGCGAGTTCGGCCCACAGATCGATGTCGCGGACGACCAGCGACGATTTGGTGACCACCGACAGCGGGTGGCCGGTTTCCAGCGCGACCTCGAGCAGCGCGCGGGTCAGCCGCGCCTTGCGCTCGAAAGGCTGGTAGGCATCGGTGGCGGTGCCGAGCACGATGGTCGAGCAGAGGTAGTCCGGGTGGCTCAGCTCCTCGCGCAGCAGGCGCGGGGCATCCGGTTTGTGGAAGATCCGCGTTTCGAAATCGAGGCCAGGCGACATCCCGAGGTACGCGTGGGTCGGCCGGGCATAGCAGTAGATGCAGCCGTGTTCGCAGCCGCGGTAGGGGTTCAGCGACTGCCCGAAGCCGACATCCGGCGAGTCGTTGCGGCTGATGATGGACTTCGCGCTATC
>DATIUN010000292.1:0-3982 GCA_035466795.1 Azonexus sp.
CGGTGCCAGCTTTCCATGCGGTTGTAAAGGGTGGTGCGATTGATGCCGAGGCGGCGGGCGGCGCGACTGACATTGCCGGCGCACAGTTCGAGGGCGGCTTCGATGTAGCTGCGCTCCCAGGCGGCGAGCGTCGCGTCGAGATCGATGCCGGCGGCGGCCTGCAGGTGCTTCAGGGCGGCCTGCAGGCGCTGCTCGTGGTTGTTCTCGACGACGGCGCCGCGACTGTCGCGGTCGACCTCGTCGGAAGTGTCGAATTCGGCCAGCAACTGCTCGGGCGTGACGGTCTGGCCGGGATGGCGGGCGGTCAGGCGGATGACGATGTTGCGCAACTCGCGCACGTTGCCGGGGAAACTGTAGCCCAGCCACAGCGCTTCGCCCGCCGGGGCGAGCGCGAACGGCTGGCAATGGGCCTGCGCGGCATACAGCCTGCGGAAATGGTCGAGCAGCAACAGGCGGTCGCGGCCCATGTCGCGCAGCGGGGGCACGCTGATCGAGAACACCGAGAGCCGGTGGTAGAGATCGGCGCGGAAGCGGCCGGCCTTGATTTCCTGGCGCAGGTCGCGGTTGGTGGCGGCGACGATGCGCGCCTTCGAGGTCCGCGTCTGCGTTTCGCCGACCCGCTGGTACTCGCCGTTCTCGAGGACGCGCAGCAGCTTGGGCTGGAGGTCGGATGGCAGTTCGCCGATTTCGTCGAGGAACAGGGTGCCTTCGCCGGCTTCCTCGAAATAGCCGGCCTTCGCCGTCGTGGCGCCGGTGAAGGCGCCGCGGGCATGGCCGAAGAGGGTCGGTTCGAGCAGGCTGGGCGAGATCGCCGCGCAGTTGAGGGCCAGAAACGGCTGGTTCTGCCGTTCGGTCATCTGGTGCAGGCAGCGGCTGGCGACGATGTCCTTGCCGCTGCCGGATTCGCCTTCGATGAGGACCGGGAAGTTCAGGTTCGCGTACTGGGCGAGTTGCAGGCGCAGGCGCTGCATCGGCAGGCTGTCGCCGATCAGGCCAGCTTCGCCGGATACCAGCGCCGTGCTGTCGGAAAAGGCCAGCGCCTGGCGCAGCAGGGTCAGCAGGTGGCCGGGGTCGCAGGGCTTGCCGACAAATTCGACGGCGCCCAGCGTGCGGGCGTGGCGGGCATTGTCATCGCCGTTCTGGCCGGAGAGGACGATGATTTTCATTTCCGGCGCATGGGCCAGAAGTTCGCCGATCAGCGCGAAACCTTCATCCGGACGGTGCGGCTGCGGCGGCAGACCGAGGTCGACCAGCGCCGCCTGCGGCGTCTGGCGCAATTGCCTGAGCAATGCCAGGCAGTGCGGGCGGGCGTGGCTGGTGACGACGTCGAACTCCGCCGCGAACGCATGGCTCAATGAGTCGCTGATCAGCGGATCGTCATCGACGATGAGGAGCAAGGGCTTGTTCGACAAGGGGGTGGCGCGCTTTTCGGAAAGGAAAATGTCTCGCGCAATTATAACGATGCGATGCCAAGGCGATGCTCGGCTCTTCTGTTAAAATCGCCAGTCTTTTTTGAGGGAAGCGTTTTGTTCAACGACACTCTGGTCGATATCCAGAACCTGCATTTCAACTATGACGGACGGCCTGTGCTGGAGGGGATCGACATGAAGATCCCGCGCGGCAAGGTGGTCGCCATCATGGGCGGTTCCGGCTGCGGCAAGACGACGCTGCTGCGCTGCATCGGCGGCCAGTTGCGGCCGACCGGCGGCATGGTGCGCCTCGAGAACAATCGCGTTTCCGAGATGTCGCACAACGAACTCTATGACCTGCGGCGCAAGATGGGCATGCTGTTCCAGTTCGGCGCCCTGTTTACCGACATGACGGTCTTCGAAAATGTCGCATTTCCCTTGCGCGAACACACCGACCTGTCGGAAACGATGGTCCGCGATCTGGTCCTGATGAAGCTCGAAGCCGTCGGTCTGCGCGGCGCGCATGCGCTGATGCCGGGCGAACTGTCGGGCGGCATGGCGCGCCGCGTGGCGCTGGCCCGGGCGGTCGCGCTCGACCCGATGCTGGTCATGTACGACGAACCCTTCGCCGGACTCGATCCGATTGCGCTGGGCGTCATCGGGCAGTTGATCCGCAAGCTGAACGACGCGCTCGGCGCGACCTCGATCATGGTCACGCACGACGTGCACGAGTCGCTGATGATCGTCGATTACATCTACTTCGTGTCGCAGGGCAAGATCGTCGCCGAAGGCACGCCGGACGAGATTCGTGCCTCGACCGACCCCTTCGTTCACCAGTTTGTCCACGCCGAAGTGGATGGCCCGGTGCATTTCGATTATCCGGCGCCGTCGGTCGTGCGCGAATTTCTCGGCGGGGGCGCGCGTGGCTGATTCACAGTCGCCGATCAGAAAACTCGGTCATGCGGTCGTTGACCGCATTTGGCGCCTTGGGTTTGCGGCACGTTTCTTCTTCGCCGTGCTGATGTATTCGGGCCCTTCCTTCCGTCGCCTGCCGCTGACCTTGCGCGAAATCTATTTCAGTGGCGTGCTGTCGTTGCTGATCATCATGGTCTCCGGGCTCTTCGTCGGGCTGGTACTCGGCCTGCAGGGCTACGAAACCCTGCAGCGCTATGGGTCGACCGAGGCGCTCGGCGTCCTGGTGGCCCTGTCGCTGACCCGCGAACTGGGTCCGGTGGTGGCGGCGCTGCTCTTCGCGTCGCGCGCCGGCTCGTCGGTGACCGCGGAGATCGGATTGATGAAAGCTACCGAACAGTTGAAGGCGATGGACATCATGGCGGTCAACCCGATCGCCCGGGTGGTCGCGCCGCGTTTCTGGGGCGGCGTCATCTCGATGCCGCTGCTGGCCGCGCTGTTTTCCGCCATGGGCATCCTCGGCGGCTGGCTGATCGGTGTCATCTTCATCGGCGTCGATGATGGTGCCTTCTGGTCGCAGATGCAGTCCGGCGTCGATTTTCGCTACGACATCTGGAATGGCGTCATCAAGAGTTTTGTTTTCGGCATCGCGGTGTCCGCGATTGCCGTTTTCGAAGGCTACGATTCCGTGCCGACGGCCGAAGGGGTGTCACGCGCGATCACGCGCACCGTGGTGACCTCAGCGCTGACCATACTGGCACTGGATTTCGTTCTGACTTCGTTCATGTTCCGGGGAACTTCATGAACCGTACCGTACTCGACCTCTGGGTCGGCTTTTTCGTGGCGATCAGTATTGCCGCCCTGTTGTTTCTGGCGCTGAAAGTTGGCAACCTTGCTTCAGCGCATCTGTCAGAGACGTATGTCCTGCATGCGAGGTTTGACAACATCGGCGGGCTGAAGGTGCGTGGGCCGGTAAAGAGTGCGGGGGTCGTCGTGGGACGGATTACGGATATCAGGTTCGATACGGCAAGCTATGAGGCAGTGGTGACCATGGATGTCGATGGGCGCTATCGTTTCCCGAAAGATACTTTCGCGTCGATCTACACCTCCGGTCTGTTGGGTGAGCAGTTCATCGGCTTCGATGTCGGCGGGGATGAGAAAATGCTCAAGGCGGGCGATACGGTGACCAAGACCCAGTCGGCTGTGATGCTGGAAAAACTGATCAGCCAGTTCCTCTTCAACAAGGCCGAGGAAGGACAGGAAAAGAAATGATGAACAGGAGTGTGACGTGGAAGTCTCGGATGGCCGTCGTTCTGGCGGCGGGCATGATCGCGTCCGGCGGATCGGCGCTGGCCGACGAAACGCCGGGTGATCCGCTGGAAGGGTTCAATCGCGCCATGTTCGCGGTCAACGAAGGCCTCGACACGGTGGCCATCAAACCGGTCGCGCAGGTTTACGATTTCGTCACACCGCTGCCGGTCCGGGCGGGTGTCGGCGATTTCTTCGGCAACATCGCCGACATTCGCAATGTCCTGAATAACACACTGCAGGGCAAGCTGGCGGATGCAGGCAATGATCTTGGCCGCCTGCTGATCAACTCGACGATCGGCATCTTCGGCCTCTTCGACGTCGCCAGCGAACTCGGCCTCGAGAAGCATGAC
>DATIUN010000293.1:0-7072 GCA_035466795.1 Azonexus sp.
TTACATCTGGGAGTTTTTCAACACAATCGCTGCGAAGGCGACGTTGGGCTTGAAAAACCGACCGTCCCTTCAGGGTCGAAAGTGTGAGTAGCGTTTTTCGGTAAGCGGTCACTCGGACTCGGCGGCCCAGGTTTTTTCGGCGGCCCCCCCTAGAATGGCGGCAACGCGACGAGGTGCTGCCTGTCCACGCGCCTGCCGCCAATGGCCGCAGTGGCCGAGAAACTGACCCTCAAAGAAAAAGCCCACCAGAACTGGTGGGCTTGACTTATTCGGAGCTGGTAACGATATCGTTGCACTTTGTATAGGAACGATATCTTTACAATCACTGCAAAATTATGGTGCCAGTTGCAAATCAACGACCTGCTTGAATTCCATGTGGAGCGGGCGATGGGAATCGAACCCACGGCTCTAGCTTGGGAAGCTAGGGTATTACCATTATACGACGCCCGCTCAGAACCATTTAAGGAAGACACAATCGTTCCCGGACGAGGATTCTAGCACCTCCCCCTCGGGTTTGCGATTGCTCAGAACCTTCTTGCGGAGAGTCGCCAGATGGCAGGCCTTACGCGTTCGCCTCGGAGCTACTGCATTCGCAAAGGCCACGCATCCCCGGCGCCACGGCAGCCCGGTTCAATCTTCGGCGAACTGTCCGGCAATGAATTGCCGATATAATTCAACGCGAAACTCACGTCACGCTCCAATCGGGACTATCTATGGCCGGAGATAACTCAATCCGGATTTTGGCCGTACTCTGCACTGCAATCCTCGTCACGGCCGCCCTATATTTCGGAAGCGCCATTTTTGCGCCGGTCGCAATGTCGCTATTCGTCATGGCCATTGTCTGGCCACTTCAGAAAGCTATCGAGGCGAAAATTCCGCGGGTGTTCGCGCTGCTTTTTACGCTGGTCGCGACCGTCGTCGTCATCGGCACGCTTGCCTTGATCACCGCCTGGGGAATCGGCATGGTCGGCCGTTGGCTGATTGCCAATATCGGACGCTTCTATTCGCTCTACGCACAAACGACGGAATGGCTCGACGGGCATGGAATTCTGCTCGCCGCCCAATTCACCGAACGCTTCAATGTGCTGTCACTGGTACGCGTGTTCCAGGATATCGTCGCGCGGATCAACGGCCTCGTCGGCTTTTCCGTGATGGTGCTGATATTCACGATGCTGGGCTTGCTCGAGGTACGCGACTTCCAGAAGAAAATCAAGGCAATGGACATCGCCATGAGCGGTGACCGCACACTGGAGGCGATCGCCAGGATTTCCCTGAAATTCCGCAAGTATCTTCTGGTCCGTACCTTGGCCAGTGTCCTCACCGGCCTTGTCGTCTGGGGCTTCACCTTCGCCCTCAATATCGAACTGGCGGCTGCCTGGGGCGTCATCGCCTTCGCGCTCAACTATATTCCCGTCATCGGCCCGTTGTTCGCGACTGTTCTGCCGACCTTGTTCACTGCAGCTCAGTTCGAATCATGGCAAATGGCGGCCTTCGTCTTTCTCGGCCTGAACGTCACGCAGTTTGTGATCGGCAGTTATCTGGAGCCACGGTTTTCAGGAAGCGCGCTGGCCATTTCGCCGTTCCTGATCGTCTTTGCGGTCTTCTTCTGGACTTTCCTGTGGGGCATCCCGGGCGCGTTCATCGGCGTCCCCGTGACAATGGCAATGCTCACGGTGTGCGAACTGGGTTCGTCCAGCCGCTGGATTGCCACGCTACTGTCGGGACCCGGCCGCGACGATGCTTAAGACGTACGCCCCGACCGCTTCAATCCCCGGCGAGCAGGCAATACTGACCGGCGTGGAAGAGCAAGGGGGCAAGGTCGGGGGTTTCGCTGAAATTCACGACGCGGCCAACAAAAATCGAGTGGTCGCCGCCGGCCTGGCAGCTTTCGTTGATCACCTCGAAACTGGCGCAACAATCCGCCAGCAGCGGCGCGCCCCCGGCGCCGGCGCGCCAGTGCAGCCCGGCGAAACGATCGACCGGCCAGGTCGCGAAGCGGTTGGAGAGATCGACCTGCCCGGCGGCCAGCACATTGATGGCATGGTGGCTGGCGCGGCGGAAGGCCTCGAGGTTGTGCGAGGCGTTGTCGAGACACCAAAGCACCAGCGGCGGATTCAGCGACACCGCCGAAAAGGAATTGACCGTCAGCCCGACCGGTTGCCCGTCGGGATCGATTGCCGTGACTATGGTCACCCCGGTCGCGAAGCGTCCGAGGGTGTTGCGCAAGGCGCGGTTGTCGTCCTGAATCTCGCTCATCAAAAATGCCGGCGGAAAAACGCCGTATTATCCGTGCTCCGCATCCGCACGTCGAGGCTGATTTGTCTGTCGCTCCCGCCTTTAGCAAGCGCCTGATCGCTTGGCAGAAGACTGCCGGGCGCCACGACCTGCCGTGGCAACAGACCCGTGACCCTTACCGGATATGGCTCTCCGAGATCATGCTGCAGCAAACGCAGGTCAGCACGGTGATCCCGTATTTCCAGCGCTTCCTGACGCGCTTTCCGACGCTGCAGGCCTTGGCGGAGGCGCCGCTCGATGTCGTGATCGAGCACTGGGCCGGGCTTGGCTATTACGCCCGGGCGCGCAATCTCCATCGCTGTGCCCGGGAGATTGTTGCGGTCCACGCCGGAAAATGGCCGAATTCCGCCAACCGGTTGAGCGCTCTGCCCGGCATTGGCCGCTCGACGGCGGCCGCTATTGCCGCCTTTGCCTTCGGCGAGCTGGCGACCATACTCGACGGCAACGTCAAGCGCGTGTTGTGCCGCCACTTCGGGATCGAGGGATACCCCGGTCAGGTCGCCGTAGATCGCGAGTTGTGGGCGCTGGCCGAACGCCTGCTCCCGGAAGCCGATATCGAAGCCTACACGCAGGGCCTGATGGATCTCGGTGCTACCTTGTGCACGCGTAGCCGGCCGCGCTGCGCAATTTGTCCGGTGGCTTCGGGCTGTCAGGCGCAACTGAGCGGTCGCCAGGCAGAGCTGCCGACCGCGCGTCCGCGACCAAAGCTTCCCGAGCGGCGGACAGGATTTGTCTTCATCAGCGACGGCGCGCGCCTGTTGCTCGAGCGCCGACCGCCGAGCGGCCTGTGGGGCGGATTGCTGGTTCCGCCGGAAGGAGAAGCGTCGGCCGTACTCGCCCGCCTCGGCCTGAATGGCGAAAGTCGGCGTGATCTGAAACCGCTCAAACATTCATTCACGCATTTCCGGCTGACGCTCGACCCGGTGCTTTGCTTCGTCAAACCAGCACCCGGAGTGGCCGCGCCCGGACTGCAATGGGTAGCAATCGACACCGCCGCACGCGCCGGCGTACCGACACCCATCAGGAAGCTGATCGAACAGATCGCTGGCGACGCCGGCTGAGGCTCAAGGCTTGGCCGGCGCGCTCTCGGCTGCCTTCGCCTTGGCGGCGGATTTTTCCATCTTCTCGGCAACCCGCGCATCATGTTCCGCCTGCTTCTTGCGCAGGCGCTCGGCTTCCTCGGCCTTGCGCCGGGCGCCCTCCTCGGCCTTGCGCGCCTTGTCGGCCCGCGTGGTAGCTTCTTCAAGTTCCGCCTCGGTGCGTGCCGCAGCCGTTTCCACCTCCAGCGCCTTGAGCTTTTCCTCGCGCTCCGGCGCCCTTGCCGCCGCCTCGACATCACGCGCGCTGAATTGCTCCTTCTTGACCTGGCGCTCGATGGCCTTGCCCTCGTTCTCGAGGCGCTTCGCTTCCCTGCTCGATTCGGTCAATTCCCGAAAGGCATTGTCGCGACAACGATTGACCAGAAATTTCTTGTAGCAGGCCGGCTCCTGCGCTTCGTAAAGTCGGTCGGCTGCCGCCTGGCGATCGGCCGCCTCACGCCGCAACTCGGCGGCACGCATCAGGCGCTGTTCCCAATCGGCATTCTGCTCGGCCGTCGGCGATGCCTGAGCGACCGATGCGAGGCCCGCCAGCAAGCCGATGCAAAGTACCCAGCCAGGTCCCGACAAGCTTTTCAGGAAATGGCGATGACCAGACAACGCGTTTGGGAAACGATCGATCATTGTGGCAAAGGGAAACGAGTTGGCAGGATTTTAGCAGCCCGCCGCTATAATCGGCCGCCTCATGATTGCTCTGCGCCAAGTCACCTTCGCCCGCGCCGGCCGCCCGCTGGTCATCGACGCCTCCGTCCAGATCCACCCCGGCTGGAAGGTCGGCGTCGTCGGCGCCAACGGCTGCGGCAAATCCAGCCTGTTTGCCCTGCTTGGCGGCGAATTGCACGCCGAATCGGGCGACGTCGAACTACCGGCCAGCTGGCACATCGCACGCGTCGCGCAGGAAACCCCGGCCCTGCCCGACAGCGCACTCGACTTCGTGCTCGATGGCGATGCCGAACTGCGCCGCATCGAACGCGAACTGGTGGATGCCGAAGCGCGTAACGACGGCGAAGCTATCGGTCACCTTCATGATCGTTACGGCGAAATCGGCGGCTACTCGGCCAAGGCCCGCGTTGCCGAAGTGCTGCACGGCCTGGGCTTTACCGACGCCGACTTTCGCCGTTCGGTATCCGAGTTCTCCGGCGGCTGGCGGGTCCGCCTCAACCTCGCCCGCGCCCTGTCCTGCCGCGCCGACCTGCTGCTCCTCGACGAGCCAACCAACCACCTCGACCTCGACGCCGTCTTCTGGCTGGAGCAGTGGCTAAAAAACACGCCGGCGACCCTGCTGCTCATATCGCACGACCGCGATTTTCTCGACGCCGTGGTCGGCCAGATTCTGGCCATCGATCTGCAGCGCCTGACGCTGACCAGCGGCGGCTACTCCGACTATGAACGGGCGCGCGCCGCCCGCCTGGCTACCCAGCAATCGAGTTTCGAAGCCCAGCAACGCGAAATTGCCCACCTGACGCGCTTCGTCGAACGCTTCAAGGCCAAGGCGACCAAGGCCCGCCAGGCGCAAAGCCGGGTCAAGATGCTCGAACGCATGGAAATCGTCGCCGCCGCGCACGTCGATTCGCCTTTCCATTTCACTTTCCGCAAACCGGCCGCCCTGCCCGACCCGCTGCTCAGCATCGAAAAAGCCTCCGCTGGATATGTCGACCGCAGCATCCTCGACAACATCAGCATGACGCTGCGCCCGGGCTGCCGCATCGGCCTGCTCGGCCGCAATGGTGCCGGCAAATCGACGCTGATCAAGCTGCTGGCTGGCGCCATCGCCCAGCAGGGTGGCCAGCGCAAGGAAGCCAAGGCGCTGAACATCGGCTATTTCGCCCAGCACCAGCTCGAACAACTACGCCTGGACGAATCGCCGCTGCAACACCTGGCACGCCTCGAACCGACGACGCCGGAACAGGAGTTGCGCGACTACATCGGCGGCTTCGACTTCCGTGGCGACATGGCCACCCGCGCCATCGAACCCTTCTCCGGCGGCGAAAAATCGCGCCTGGCCCTGGCGCTCCTGATCCGCACCCGGCCCAACCTGTTGCTGCTCGACGAACCGACCAACCACCTTGACCTCGAAATGCGCGAAGCCCTCACCTTTGCGCTGCAGGATTACGAAGGCGGCATGGTCTTCGTCTCGCACGACCGCCACCTGCTGCGCACCTGCGCCGACGAACTGCTGCTCGTCGCCGATGGCAAGGTCACCGAGTTTGATGGCGATCTCGACGACTACGCCGCCTGGCTGGCCAGCCAGCGCAATACCGAAAAGGCGCCGGAACCGGAGGTCGCCGCCGAAAAGAACGGGCGCCTGCAACAACGGGCCGACGCCAAAGCCAACCGGCAGGCGCTACTCGCGCAACGCCGGCCGCTGGTCAAGGAAATCGAGCAACTGGAGCGCAAACTGGCCAAGTGGAACGAGGAAAGAGCTGCGCTGGAAGCCCAGTTCGCCAATCCCGACTTCTATGCTGCGGTCGACCGGCTGAAAAGCGAGGAAATGCACCGGCAGGCCGGGGTTCTCGGCGAGCAGATCGATGCGGCGGAAATGCGCTGGCTGGAGGTGCATGAGGCGCTGGAGGCGCTGCCTGCGGTCGATTGACTCCAGCAGACTTGGCCGCTTGATTGACTGCTGCTTTCCGCCCTGAGGGCGTCTCACTATCTTTTGCTTTGCCAAAAGAAAGCAGCCCGCCCCGCAAGGGAGGACTCCGACGCCAACCGCTCACCTCCCAAAACACCCCGAAACCCACCCCGCATCGGGTAAAATCAGCTTTTTTAGAACCCGCCGCTGGAGCCAAACCGTGCAAATCGTCTGCCTGGACCTCGAAGGAGTCCTCGTCCCCGAAATCTGGATCGAATTTGCCAAACGCACCGGCATTCCGGAACTCAAGCGCACGACGCGCGACGAGCCGGATTACGACAAGCTGATGACCTATCGCCTGAATATCCTGCGCGAGCACAAGCTCGGCCTGCCGGACATCCAGAAGGTGATCGCCGAAATGGGCCCGATGCCGGGCGCCCGCGTTTTCCTCGACAAGTTGCGCGAGGCTTACCAGGTCGTCATCCTGTCCGACACCTTCTACGAATTCGCCCACCCGCTGATGCGCCAGCTGGGCTGGCCGACGCTGTTCTGCCATTCACTGGAGGACGACGCCGACGGCATGCTGGTCGATTACCACCTGCGCATGCCGGACCAGAAGCGTGAAGCGGTGAAGCGCTTCAAGGAGCTGAATTTCAAGATCGTCGCCGCCGGTGATTCTTACAACGACACGGCGATGCTCGGCGAAGCCCATGGCGGCATCCTGTTCCACCCGCCGGAAAAGGTCATCCGCGAATTCCCGCAGTATCCGGTCGTGCTGAATTACGACGATCTGCGCAGCGAGATCGACAAGGCTTTCGCCAAGGTTGGCTGAACCCGAAGCCATGCACCGCGACCGTTTCTACACACTCTCCGCCTCCTGCCCCGACCAGGTCGGCATCATCGCCAGGGTTTCCGGTTTCATCGCCGGCAACGGCGGCTGGATTCTCGAATCGAGTTTCCACTCCGACGTGTTGACTGGTCGCTATTTCATGCGCATCGAGATCAAAGCCGATTCGTTGTACTTCCTGCTTGCCGCATTCCGCGAGCGGTTCCGCGCCGAGGTCGCCGAGCCGCTGCAAATGGACTGGCGAATCAATGACAGCGCGGT
>DATIUN010000294.1:0-2757 GCA_035466795.1 Azonexus sp.
CATCGACATGCCCGGCTACTGGCTGGATGACATCGCCAAGGGTTTTCGCCTGCTGGAGGCGGTTGACCGCAGCAATGTGAAGCTGCAATACGACATCTACCACGCCCAGATCATCGCCGGCGATCTGGCGCGCACACTGGAAGCCAACATCGAGCGCATCGGCCACATCCAGATCGCCGACAATCCGGGCCGCCACGAGCCGGGAACCGGCGAGATCAATTATCTCTTCCTGTTCGACCTGCTCGATCGGCTGGGTTACGACGGCTGGGTCGGCTGCGAATACAAACCGCTGACGACGACCGAGGCCGGCCTCGGCTGGCTGCCGCGCCCCAAGGGTGCTTCCTTCGCGACGCAATGAACCCGCGTGATTTCCTGCGCCGCCTGTTCGACGCCGCCATCGCAGCGGCCGATCCGGCCTTGTGCGTGCCGCCGCATCTGCCGCCGGACGATGGCGGGCGGCTGATCGTGATCGGCGCCGGCAAGGCCTCGGCGGCGATGGCGCGGGCGGTCGAGGATCATTGGTCGGGGCCGCTCGACGGGCTCGTCGTTACGCGCTACGGCCACGGCGTGCCGTGCCAGCGCATCGAGATCGTCGAGGCCGCGCACCCGGTGCCGGATGCGGCGGGCGAGGCCGCGGCGGCACGCATTTTGGGCAAAATTTCGGGGTTGACCGCAACGGACCGTGTATTGGCGCTGATCTCCGGCGGCGGCTCGGCCTTGCTCGCGGCGCCGGCGGCCGGCATCACGCTGGCCGAGAAGCGCGCGATCACGACGGCGCTGCTCCGTTCGGGGGCGAGCATCGGCGAGATGAATTGCGTTCGCAAACACCTGTCGGCGATCAAGGGCGGGCGGCTGGCGGCCGCCGCCTGGCCGGCCCCGGTACTAACGCTGGCGATTTCCGACGTGCCGGGCGACGATCCGGCGGTGATCGCTTCCGGCCCCACGGTCGCCGATCCGACGACTGCGGTCGACGCACTTAAAGTGCTCGATTTCCACGGCATCGCCATTCCCGATGCGCTGCGCGCACGACTGGCTTCCGGCGCGCTGGAAACGCCGAAGCCGGGCGACCCGCGTCTGGCGAAGAGCGAATTCCGCCTCGTCGCCAGCCCCCGCCAGATGCTCGAAGCGGCGGCCGCCGAAGCAAGCCGCCTGGGCGTCACGCCGCTGGTTCTCGGCGACGCCATCGAAGGCGAGTCGCGCGAGGTCGGCAAAGCACTGGCCAGCATGGCGATCAGTTGCGGTCGACACGGATTTCCGGCAAAGAAACCCTGCGTGCTGCTGTCCGGTGGCGAAACGACGGTGACACTAAAGGGCTCGGGACGCGGTGGGCGCAATACCGAGTTCCTGCTCGGGCTGGCGCTGGCCCTCGACGGCATGCCGGGCATCCATGCGCTGGCTGCCGACACCGACGGCATCGACGGTTCCGAAGACAATGCCGGCGCTTTCGTCGGGCCGGATACGCTGGCCCGTGCCCGAAAACTCGGCGTCGATCCGCGCCAGCGGCTGGCCGGCAACGATGCCTGGGGCTTCTTCGCTGCCTTGGATGATTTGCTGGTGACCGGGCCGACGCGGACCAACGTCAACGATTTCCGCGCCTTGAGTATCGGTCTGGATTAGCGCCATTGCAGTAGCCGTAAGGGTCTTGCTCGGGCCATAAAAATTATGCATCGGCGAATCAGAATATTCGAATATTTAAATATCGATATAAGAATACATTAGCACTTGCTAATGCTTCTTCGGCGGTAAAGCATCCAAGACTCAACCGCCCGGCTTTCACCAAGCAGACTGCAGATAAGAAGGCGGTAGTGATCAATCATTCTTGATTTTAATTTAGCGGTAATAACGGAGGAAACACAAATGAAAACGACTTTCAAGGTTCTGGCTGCTTCTGTGGCCATCATCGCCAGCAGCGCAGCTTTCGCTCAGCAGCAAGGCCCCCAGAATAACAACCAGCAGCCGCAATACAACGGCCCGCAGTACGGCGCTCCGTATGGTGGTGGCCCTGGCTATTACGATCGTGGTTACGGCGATAGCCGCGGCTACGGTGATGGCCGTGGTTACGGCGATGGCCGCGCCTACGGCGACGGTCGCGGTTACGGTTCCGGTCGTGGCAACGGCTCCGGCCGTGGCAATGCCCGTGGCAACTTCGGTTTCAACATGGGCGGCAACATGGATGGCAACGCTGACAACCGTTGGGATGGTTACGGTCGTGGCGATGGCAATGGCTATGGCAATGGCTATGGCAATGGCAACGGCCGCAACGGCTGGGGCAACGGCTGGTAATCCCGGGAGATACTGACCATGGAAAACCAAACCACTGAAAAGGTCGAGGTTGTCGAACCCGTGGCGGCAGCTCCTGTCGCCACGGCGAAGAAGACCCGCATGTCCAACCGCACGAAGAACCGGGTGATGTTCAGCGTCGCCGTGTTGGCCGTCGCTCTGCTCGCCTACAACGGCGGTTACCTGCAGAAGGCCGGCACCAAGGCCCAAGAGGCCATCGCGGCGATCACGCCGTCTTCGTTGTTCGGCTCCGGCACCGCTGCCAAGGCTGAGGACAAACTGACTGCCGCCCGCGGTGCGTTTGCGGCCGGTGACGTCAATGCCGCCATCGAAGGTTATCGTGCCTACATTGCCGCCAATCCGAAGAGCATCCCGGCGCAAGGCGAACTTGGCAATGTTCTGTACTCCGTCGGTGCCGTTTCCGAGGCGTCGCAGGCATACTTCGATGCCGCCAGCCTGGCGGTCGAGCAGAATCAG
>DATIUN010000295.1:0-7304 GCA_035466795.1 Azonexus sp.
ACGAGAATGGTCATGATCAGATCACCTTGGCTTCGTTCTTGAGCTTGTTGACGAGGTCGGCGACGTCGGCGACGCGAATGCCGGCCGAGCGCTTGGCGGGTTCGGCAACGTTGAGGGTTGTCAGGCGCGGCGCGACATCGACACCAAGGTCGGTCGGCTTGACGGTGTCGAGCGGCTTCTTCTTGGCTTTCATGATATTGGGCAGCGTGGCGTAGCGCGGTTCGTTAAGGCGCAGATCGGTGCTGACGACGGCCGGCAGGGAAATGGCGAGGGTTTCGAGGCCGCCGTCGATTTCACGGGTGACGGTGGCCTTGCCGTCGGCAATGACGACCTGGGAGGCGAAGGTGGCTTGCGGCCAGCCTTGCAGGGCGGCGAGCATCTGGCCAGTCTGGTTGGCATCGTCGTCGATGGCTTGTTTGCCGCAGATGACGAGTTGGGGTTGTTCTTTGTCGCAGAGTGCCTTGAGCAGCTTGGCGACGGCCAGCGGTTGCAGCTCGACGTCGGTTTCGATGAGGATGCCGCGGTCGGCACCGATGGCCATGGCGGTGCGCAGGGTTTCCTGACAGGCGGCGACACCGCAGGAGACGGCGATGACTTCAGTCGCGATGCCGGCTTCCTTGAGGCGCACGGCTTCTTCAACGGCGATTTCGTCGAACGGGTTCATGCTCATCTTGACGTTGGCCAGATCGACACCCGATCCGTCCGCCTTGACGCGAACCTTCACGTTGTAATCCACCACCCGCTTCACGGGAACGAGAATTTTCACAAAGTTCTCCTTTTCAATAAATTGTTTTGTCGGTTCCGCTGTACTGCGGTTCGGTCACTGTTTGACAGAGTCGGTTTCATTGCGCACAATGACCATACTGTTTCGTATGGAATGCATACGGTAGCGTATGGAAACAAGCTCTGTCAACCCCCCGTCGAGAGTGGGCCGCCGCAAGCTGGCGAGTCCGCGGATTCAGCTTGACCGCGGAAACTGGATCGAAAACGCCATTGATGTGCTGGCCCACGACGGCGTCGGCGGCCTGCGCGTCGAAGTCCTGGCCAAGCGCTGCGGCGTCACCAAGGGAAGTTTCTATTGGCACTTCAAGGACCGCCAGGATCTTCTTGCGGCCATCCTCGAACACTGGAAGGAAGGCCGCATCCGTGACATCGAGAAAACGACTTCAGTAACGCCGGGCAAGGAACGCGAACAGCTCCACTTCGCCATCGAAGTCTATGGGGCCAGCCGCAACCGCAAAGGCATGTCGATCGAACTCGCGGTCCGCGACTGGGCGCGCCATGATCCGCAGGCGGCGACAGTCGTCGAAGCGGTCGACCTCTATCGCCTGGAATGCACGCGCAAGCTGTTTGTCGCGGCCGGCATGTCGGACGCCGAAGCCAAGAGCCGCAGCCTGCTGCTCTATGCCTGCGTATTCGGGCTTTCGCTGATGCACTACACGCACTTCGACAAC
The DNA here is from genome assembly GCA_035466795.1 of Azonexus sp. Classification (GTDB taxonomy): domain Bacteria; phylum Pseudomonadota; class Gammaproteobacteria; order Burkholderiales; family Rhodocyclaceae; genus Azonexus. The sequence continues at coordinate 1,455 of DATIUN010000295.1, forward strand.
CATCTCGACGATCTGAAGGAGCGGATCGCCGACCGCATCGTCTCGGCCTAAGCCGTGCAGGCAACGCCTTTGCCTGTAGCCCGTACCGCTTGTTCCCAGCTTTCCAGATCGACCGCCAACTGATCGACAGCGGCGGTCAGTGCGGCAACCCCGCCCCGCGAGTCGGCGCTCGGCGCCGGCTTTTCGATCCTGAATTCGTGAATCGTCAGCAGTGCCCGGTTTCGGTCGAGCAGTTGCGCCCGACCCCGCAACTGGCCGCGACTGGTCACCGGATCGTCGAAAACCTGGGCAAACGCGTCGATGTCGATTCGCAGGACGCAACGGGTCCTGCCCTGCCCCGCCGGCATCAGCCCAAGCTGCTGAACCATTCGTTGCTGGATGAGTTGCGCCGGCGGACCGGCCCAGCGCGCGCGCGTATAGCTGCGCAAGCGTGCCGGATCGGCATAGAGCAGACGGTATTCGATGCCCATCGAATCCATCCACAGCGGCGCCCGCACTTCGACCGCCAGTTCGCCGCGCAACGTGACGGCAGGAGACTGAAGCACGGGTTGCCCAAAATCATAGACGTTCAGCGCACTGTCCCCGCCCTGTTTGCCGGTGGAATAACAGGCGGTGAGGAACAGGCAACAGGCCACCATCGTCAAGTGTCGCATGTCAGCGCTCCCGGCCCGCGGAAAAACCTGCTTCGCCGGGGCCCGGCGCGGCAGCCGGGACGCCGAACACCAGCCCCTGGGGCGAGTCTTCCAGCTGGCGCAGAACCCGGCTCAACTGCCGGGAAGTCATGGAAAAATCTGCCGCCAGTTCGTTGATCCGGGGCATCAGCGCCGAAGTTCCGCCGGCCGATGCGTCGCCGATCGCCACGTCGAGTTTGTCGGCGGCTACCTGCATCCTGGCAACCAGTTGCCGCGTATCGGCGAGCAATGGTCCGACCTCGCCGGCCGCCCTGGAGATGTTCCTGATATTCTGGTCGTCGAGCAGCTTGCGGACCTGGATCAGGGTAGCGGTCATGTTGTCGAGCGCCGGTTTCATACTGGCCGAGGCGGCTTCATGGTTGGCTATGGTCGCCGTCAAGCGCCGGCGGTTTTCCTCATTGAGCAGCGCGCTGACTGCCGCCATGACCTCCTGCGCCTGGCGTAGCGCCGCAGTGCCGCTCTCGCTCGCCTCGTCGAGGAACGAGGGAATCATGGCAATGCGCGGCAGTTTGCCATCGTCGGCGAGGAGCGGTTCGCGGTTTTTCCCGCTATCCACCAGCAGCACATGGGCGATCCCGGTAACGCCCTGATAGGCGAGCTTGGCAACCGTACCCTTGGTCAGCGGAATGTTGTCGGCGATGGCAATGGTGATCAGGATGTCGTCCGGATCCTTGCTATCGAGCTTGATCGCCTTGACCTTGCCGACACGAATTCCGCGGTAGCGAACCTGTGCCTCCGGGTTGAGTCCGCCGATGCTGTACTTGGTGACCACGACATATTCCCGCAGGTTGTCCTGGGTTCCGCGCAACCAGACCACGGCAACAATGGCCGCCGCCCCCAGGACAAGGGCGAACAGACCGGCAAGAAAGGCATGCGACTTGTTTTCCATTGGCGAATCCTACAACAACCTCGTTTTGTCACCATCCCGGAAGCCGGCGAGAAATGGATGATCTCCGGCCATGACCTCCGCCGCAGTGCCGAACTTTACAATATGTTGTTCAGCCAGCACGGCGATATGCGTTGCCAGGCCGGCCAGCGTCTCCGGATCATGCGTTACCATGATCACCGTCAGCCCGAGTTCGCCCTGCAACTGCCCGAGCAGCTTGACAAAGCTCCGGCTGCGGTCGGGATCGAGACCGGCAGTCGGCTCATCCAGCAGCAACAGCTCCGGTTCGAGCGCCAGGGCACGGGCCAGCGCGACGCGCTTGACCATGCCGCCGGAGAGTTCGGCCGGCATCAAACGGCCATGTTCGGTCTCCAGTTCGACCAGCGCCAGCTTGAGATTGACCAGGCGGCGAATCCAGTCTTCATCGAGACGTTTGATTTCGCGCAGGGGGAAGGCAATGTTGTCGAATACCGGGAGCGCAGAAAACAGCGCACCTCCCTGGAACAACATGCCGAGCCGCCGCAACATCGCGCTCTGGGAGACTGCCCCGGCGCCCCCGAGATCCTGCCCGAACAGGCGAACGGTTCCCGCTGTCGGCTGGATCAATCCCAGAATCTGGCGCAGCAGCGTCGTTTTTCCGCTGCCCGACCCGCCCACCAGACCGACGATCTGACCGCGTTCGACCCGCAGGTCAAGATTGCGATGCACATAGCGGTCGCCAATGCGCGTGCTCAAGCCACGCATTTCAACCACTGCCGGATTCGTCCTGCCGCTCATAGCTGGGGAATCCCCAGATTCCGCGTGGTGATAGCAAATACAGCATCGACCAGAATCACCAGCGTGATCGCCGTAACCACCGATGCCGTGGTATTCGCCGACAGGCTCTCGGTATTTGGCTTGACGCGCAAGCCGAAGTGACAGGCAACCCAGGCGATGATGAATCCGAAAACCAGACCCTTCGAAAGGCCGATGACGAGATTGGCAACGGGTACTGCGCGCTGCAGGTTCTCGACAAAATGAGCCAGCGAAATATCGAGTTGCAGCAGCGCCGAAAGCATGCCGCCGACCAGCGCAATACCCGACGCCCAAAGCACCAACAAGGGCATTACCACGGTCAACGCCAATAATTTGGGCAAAATCACGCGAATGCTGCGTGAAACACCCATGGCAGACAGGGCATCGATTTCCTCGGTCACCCGCATCACGCCGATCTGCGCGGTCATCGCCGACCCCGAGCGCCCGGCGACGAGCACCGCCACCAGCACCGGGCCGATCTCCCGGATGATCGAGATACCGAGGATATTGACGATGAACAGATCGGCGCCGACGCTGCGCAATTGCAGGGCCGACAGATAGCTTAACGTAACCCCGATCAGGAATCCGACCAGCCCGGTGACCGGCAGTGCCAGCGCGCCGGCCTTATAGACGTTTGCGCCGATTTCCTTCCACGGCATCTCGGAAGGGTGGCGCAGCAGATACCAGAGATCGAGCAGCATCTGCCCGTACATCGTTACCAGCCCACGGGCATTGTCGACCGCCCCGAGCACCAGATAACCGATACGCTCGACCGGCCCCGGAAGCGTCGACTTCCCCGTGCCGTCAGCGACCGGCACCGCGGCGACACGCTCCAAGGTAGGCCGACAGGTTGCGGATATAATCAGATCAGCGGGCCAGCGCTCGTTCCATGCCCGCCAGAGCAGGACCGCCGCTGCACTGTCCAGGCGCTCGATCGCCGTGAGATCCCAGGACAGATCGGCGAAGTCGTTCGCCGCCGCCAGTTGCGTCTGCAATTGCTGGAGTTCCGGCATGAGCGCGGCAAGCGTCCATTCCCCGGTCAGCACGGCCTTCCCCGACCCGATTTGCAGACTGGGCGGCAGGGTCATCCAGGCTTCCTCGAGGCGCGGCCCTTGACCAGGTATTCGCGCCCGATCTGCTTCCACACCGCCGCTTCCTCGCCCAGCGCCGCGGCCGTCCACGGATTCGCCTGCAGCCACTCGGCCGGCAGATCGAGCTGAAAGCCGCTCGCCGTGGCGGTTGCCCGCCAGGCGGGAAGCGCGCGATCGTCGCGCGTACGATGCAGCAGTACCGCCAGGCGCATGCAGAAAATCAGCCGCCAGGCGCTGTCGACCGCGGCAACCGATCCCAGCTTCTCGAGCTTGCCACGGTGACCGAGCACCAGCATCGCCAGACGCGCCTGATCCTTCTTCGAGAAACCCGGCATGTCGGCGTAGGTCAGGATGTAAGCGCCGTGCTTGTGGTAGGCGTTGTGCGCGACCGAGATGCCGATTTCATGGAGACGGGTCGCCCACGACAGGAACTGCACGTCGGCCTCCGATGGCGAACCCTCGGTCAGCTGTGTCAGGGCCGAGAGTGCCGTCGCCTCGACGCGCTCGGCCTGATCCGCCTCGACCTGGTAGCGGCGGATGAACTGTGCCACCGTCGAATCGCGCATGTCGTGGTGGTGAAAGCGACCAAGCAGGTCATAGAGCACACCCAGACGCAGGGCACCATCGGCATAGCTCATGTGCTCGATCGCGAGTTCCTCGAAAATCGCCGACATGATGGCGATCCCCCCCGGCAGCACAGGCAGGCGATCACTCTTGATTCCGGGGATATCGAGTGCCTCTGCCGATCCGGCCTTGAGCAGCATCGAACAGAGCCTGTCGAGGCCCGTCCGGCTGATGCCGCTGTCGCCGTTCGGGTTCAGGCGGTTCATTTCGAGGATGTCGGCAATCGCCCGTGCCGAACCCGAGGAGCCGATCGCCTCCTTCCAGCCCATTCGCCGATAATCGTGGGCAATCAGTTCGATCTCCTTGGCGGCGGCGATTTGCGCATCGCGCAGGCGCTTCTTGTCGATCTTGCGATCCGGGAAGAAGCGGAGCGTATAGCTGACACAACCCATGTACAGCGATTCCATCAGCAACGGATCATGCCGCTTGCCGATGATGAACTCGGTCGACCCGCCGCCGATATCGACGACCAGCCGCTTTTGCGCCGACGTCGGCAGCGAATGGGAAGCGCCGATATAGATCAGGCGCGCTTCTTCGCGTCCGGCGATGACTTCGATGGGGAAGCCGAGCGCTTCCTCGGCGAGCGGGAGAAACTCGTCGGCGTTCTTCGCCACGCGCAGCGTGTTGGTCGCCACCGCCCGCACCGCGCCCTTGTCCAGACCGCCCAGCCGCTCGCCGAAGCGGCGCAGGGCTTCGAGCGCCCGCGCCTGCGACGCCGGGTCAAGGCGCTTGTCAGCCATCAGGCCGGAGGCCAGACGCACCGATTCCTTCAGCGAGTCCAACGTATAGATCTGGTCATCGACCACGCGCCCGACCTGCAGGCGGAAGCTGTTGGAACCCAGGTCGACGGCAGCGACGGTTTCGTAAATCATGGATTTGGAACGACTGAAGGATTGGCCTGAGCTGCATTCTAGCACCCACCAAAATGACGGATTATTTCCGAGTGGGCGCAAAAATGCCCGCCGGATTCCGCCGGCGGGCATTTTTCGAAGTGCGGAGGAAGGAGCTAGCTGGCCAGCGCGTTCCTGATCTGCTCAAGCGTAGACGGATCGTCGATCGTCGTCAGGTCGCCCGGGTCGCGCCCCTCGGCCAAGGCTTGCAGCGAACGCCGCAGCATCTTGCCGGACCGGGTCTTGGGCAGGCCGGTGACGAAGTGCACGCGGGCCGGCCGGCCAATGGCGCCCAGAATACCGTCGACTGTGGCAAAGACTTCCTTCTCCAGCGCCTTGACCAGCTCCGGCGTCGCCACTTTGGCAGCGTCCTTGACGACGGCAAACGCCATCGGCACCTGACCCTTGAGCTTGTCTTCGACACCCACCACGGCCACTTCGGCGATTGCCGGGTGGTTCTGGATCGCTTCCTCGATTTCCCGGGTGCCCAGACGGTGACCGGCCACGTTGATCACGTCGTCGGTACGGCCAAGGATGGTGAAGTAGCCATCGTCGTCCTTGATCGCCCAGTCGAAGGAGGAATAGACCAGCGGCTCCTTGAACAGAGTGAAATAGGTGCTGATGAAGCGGTCATCCTGGCCCCACACCGTCGTCAGGCAGCCCGGCGGCAGGGGCGGGACCACGGCGGCAATGCCCTTTTCGTTGGCATCGCACTCGGAACCGTCTTCGCGATAGATCTTCAGGTTGTAGCCATAGACCGGGAAACTCGGCGAACCGAACTTGATCGGGGTCTTTTCCACGCCCGGCAAGGCAGCCAGCATCGGCCAGCCGGTTTCGGTCTGCCAGTAATTGTCGATCACCGGCTTCTGCAG
>DATIUN010000296.1:0-4725 GCA_035466795.1 Azonexus sp.
ATAGCCGTACTCGAAGGCAAGAACCGCCTCCTCGGACAGCACTGAATCGTAGCAATGGAAAGCTGACTGCTTTTCCTGAAGGTTCTTCAGCGGATGATAAGTGCCTTCGGCCCAGTTCTCGCGATCCTGGTCGTGGAAGGCGGAATGGCGGTGGAAGAAGGTGCCGCGCCCGACATCCTCGCCGGAGATGCGGACACCGTAGCCGGACACCAGCAGCGAGTCGTAGGCCAGGTTCTCGGCCATGCCCCAGTCGACCGGTAGCTTGCCTTCGCCCATCGCCGCGCGGTCGTCGACGATCTTCTTGACCCGGGACTGCAGCACGAAACCTTCCGGCAAGGTGGTCAGCCGCTTCGACAAGCGTTTCAGCTCCTTGAGCGGTACCGTGGTATCACAGTTCTCGATGTAGCCCTTGGTCAGGAACGGTATCCAGTCGATGTTGTTCGGGTGCTTGTAGCCGGCCAGCACAGGGTTGTAGAGCAGTTCGCCCTTATCCAGGTGCTCGCGGTATTCCGCGATCATCCGTTCCGGCCCGTCGGCCGGCAGGATGCCCTCGGCTATCAACTTGTCGCCGAACAGCTTGCGCGTACCCGGGTGCTTGGCGATGATCTTGTACATCAGCGGCTGCGTGACCATCGGCTCGTCCTGCTCGTTGTGGCCGAGCTTGCGGAAGCAGATGATGTCGACGACGACGTCCTTCTTGAACTTGTGGCGGAATTCGACGGCGATCTGGGTCACCAGCGCCACCGCTTCCGGATCGTCGCCATTGACGTGGAAGATCGGCGCATCGGCCATCTTGAAGATGTCGGTACAGTAGTGGCCGGAACGGTAGTCGCGCGGGTCGCTGGTGGTGAAGCCGATCTGGTTGTTGACCACGATGTGCAGGGTGCCGCCCGTGCCGTAGCCGCGGGTCTGCGCGAAGTTGAGCGTTTCCTGGTTGACGCCCTGGCCGGCGACGGCGGAGTCGCCGTGAATGAGGACCGGCAGAACCCGGCACTTGCCATCGTCGCCACGCCGGACCTGACGGGCGTAAACCGACCCCTCGACCACCGGATTGACGATCTCAAGGTGCGACGGGTTGAAGGCCAGGGTCAGGTGGCAGGGGCCGCCCGGGGTGGAGACGTCGGACGAGAAGCCCATGTGGTACTTGACGTCGCCGGCCGACAGGTCGCTCTTCTTCTTGCCTTCGAATTCGGCGAACAGCATCGACGGCGTCTTGCCCAGCGTATTGACCAGCACGTTCAGGCGGCCGCGGTGGGCCATCCCGATCACCACCTCGTCGACGCCCATGCCGCCGGCAACGCGCACCGTCTCGTCCATGGCGACGATCAGCGATTCGCCGCCTTCCAGAGAGAAACGCTTCTGGCCGACATATTTGGTATGCAGGTAGCGCTCGAGCGTTTCGGCTGCGGTCAACCGCTCCAGAATGCGTTTTTTCTGGTCGGCGTTGTAGGCGGGGGTCGAACGGATCGTCTCGAGGCGCTCCTGCAGCCAGCGCTTCTCGACGTAGTCGCTCATGTACATGTATTCGACGCCGACCGAACTGCAGTAGGTCTGCCTGAGGGCACCGACGATCTCGCCGAGCGTTGCCCGCTCGGGCGTACCCTTGAACGAACCGGCGTTGAAGGTATGGTTCAGGTCGGCATCCGCAAAATCGTAGAAAGACAGTTCGAGTTCCTGAATGTCCGGACGCGCCATCCGCTTGAGCGGGTCGAGTTCGGCCCAGCGCGTGCCGAGAATGCGGTGCGCGTTGATCAGCTGGAGAACGGAAACCTGTTTCTTGTCCTCCACGGCCGCCGCCTGCGCTACCGGACGGAAGCCGCCATCCTTGCCCAGTTCGGCAAAGGCGGCGACGACCGGCGCGTGTGGCACGTCGCGTGCCACGTAGCCCGGCATCTGGGCCAGGCGGTCGAAGTAGTCACGCCATTCCGCAGGAACGGCAGTGGGATTGTCGAGGTAGGTCTCGTAGAGCTCTTCGACAAAAGGCGCGTTGCCACCGAAGAACATCGTGCTGTCAAACAATTGATTCATCGTAGTCATGGGTCTCTCCCCAAGGTTGTTTTATATTTCCGCGGCGATGAGCCGCGGAATCACTCTGCGACGGGAAAAAAAAGGCGGCCAGCCGGCCGCCCTTCCATCCAATCAGCCACGCCTGACCAGCGGCACGACGTCGCGCTTGGCGGCGCCGACGTAGAGCTGACGCGGACGACCGATCTTGTATTCCGAGTCGGTCAGCATTTCTTCCCACTGCGTCATCCAGCCGACCGTGCGGGCCAGCGCGAAGATGCAGGTAAACATCTCGGTCGGGATACCGATCGCCTTCTGGACGATACCGGAGTAGAAGTCGACGTTCGGGTAGAGCTTCTTCTCGACGAAGTAAGGATCTTCCAGCGCGATCTTTTCCAGTTCCATGGCCAGCTTGAACAGACGGTCGTTCTGCAGGCCGAGTTCGCCCAGCACCTCGTTGCAGACCTTGCGCATCAGCGTGGCACGCGGATCGAAGTTCTTGTACACGCGGTGACCGAAACCCATCAGCTTGAAGGAATCGTTCTTGTCCTTGGCACGCGCAATGTATTCGGGGACGCGGGAAACGTCGCCGATTTCTTCCAGCATCTGCAGGCATGCCTCGTTGGCGCCACCGTGGGCCGGACCCCACAGGCAGGCGATGCCGGCGGCGACGCAGGCGAACGGGTTGGCGCCGGAAGAACCGGAGAGACGCACCGTCGAGGTCGAGGCGTTCTGCTCGTGATCGGCGTGCAGCGTGAAGATGGTGTCCAGCGCATTGACCAGCACCGGGTTCGGGACGTATTTCTCGCAGGGATTGCCGAACATCATGCGCATGAAGTTGGCGGTGTAGTCCAGTTCGTTGTCCGGATAGATGAACGGCATGCCGGTGTTGTACTTGTAGGCCATCGCGACGATGGTCGGCAGCTTGGCCACCAGACGGTTGAAGCTGACGTTGCGGTGTTCGACGTCGGAGAAGTCCATCGCATCGTGATAGAAAGCGGACAGGGCACCGACCACGCCGACCATGACGGCCATCGGGTGGGCATCGCGGCGGAAACCGGAATAAAACTTGGAAAGCTGCTCGTGCACCATCGTGTGCTTCTTGATGGTGGTCTCAAAATCGAGTTTCTGCGTGGCGTTCGGCAGTTCGCCGTTCTTCAGCAGATAGGTGACTTCGAGGAAGTTGCAATGCTCGGCCAGTTGTTCGATCGGGTAGCCGCGATACAGCAGTTCACCCTTGTCGCCATCGATAAAGGTGATCTTGGACTTGCAGCTTGCCGTCGAGAGAAAGCCCGAGTCGTAGGTAAACAGGCCGGTCTTGGCCCCCAGGGTACGAATGTCAACGCAGTCGTTGCCGTGCGTCGGGGTCATGATCGGAAATTCGACGGGCGCCTGTCCGTCGATGGTCAAAGTTGCCTTGCGTTCGGTCGTCATTGTGTATCCCTTGTTCAGGTGTTGGTTGTTACTGCACGGTCAAAAGCAACGGTCAGCACCCCTGCACGCTAGAGCGCCAACCTTACTTAACTCTTACGAATCATCTTCACGACATGTGCCAGACGGGGATCGTCGATCTCGGCCTGACCGCTGATCAGGTGCCAAAGATCGTGGTCTTCCATGTCTGCCAACTCCACGAACGCCTGCTGCTCATCGTCGTTCAGCCGCTCGAACGTCTGGTCGAGAAAGCGGGTGAGCGCAATGTCGACTTCGAGCAAGCCGCGCCGAATGCAGCGCCAGCGCAAGCGTTCGTAGTTTTCTCTTTCCATCAGACGGCGCGTCGCACCATCATGTCCTTGATCTTGCCGATCGCCTTGGTCGGATTCAGGCCCTTGGGACACACGTCAACGCAGTTCATGATCGAATGGCAACGGAACAGGCGGTAAGGATCTTCCAGATTGTCGAGACGTTCGTTGGTGGCCTGGTCACGGGTATCGGCGATGAAGCGGTAGGCGGCGAGCAGGCCGGCCGGGCCGACGAACTTGTCCGGGTTCCACCAGAATGACGGGCATGAGGTCGAGCAGCAGGCACACAGGATGCACTCGTAGAGGCCGTTCAGTTCCTCGCGATCCTCTGGCGACTGCAGGCGTTCGCGCTCCGGCGGCGGATCGTTGTTGATCAGGTAGGGCTTGATCGAGTGGTACTGCTTGAAGAACTGCGTCATGTCGACGATCAGGTCGCGAATGACCGGCAGGCCGGGTAGCGGGCGCAGTACGATGGGCTGCTTCAGGCTGTCGATATCGGTCAGGCAGGCCAGGCCGTTGCGGCCGTTGATATTCATGGCATCCGAACCGCAAATACCCTCGCGACAGGAACGGCGGTAGGACATCGTGTCGTCCAGCGCCTTCAGTTTGGTCAGCGCGTCCAGCAATTTGCGGTCGGTCGGATCGAGATCGACGGTGACGTCCTGCATGTACGGCGCATCGTCCTGATCCGGGTCGTAACGATAGATGCTGAATTGAACCGTGCGTTTGCTCATTCTGGACTCCGGTTAGTATGAGCGCGTCTTGAGCGCGATGGTTTCGACGGACAAGGGTTTCATATTGACCGGCTTGTAACTGATCCGGTTCCCGTCCTGCGGGAAAAACAGCGTGTGCTTGAGCCATTCCGCATCGTTGCGGCCGTTCGGGAACTCCGGGCTGTCGGGCGCATCGTCGCGCACATGCGCGCCGCGGGATTCCTTGCGTGCTTCCGCGGAAATCATCGTCGCCTTGGCCACCTCGATCA
>DATIUN010000297.1:0-12356 GCA_035466795.1 Azonexus sp.
CGCCGAGCTGGTTGGGGCCGAGCGGGGCGATCTGGAAGCCGAGGTCGGCCAGCGCCTCGGCGTGTTCCTCGACGGCGGCGATGTCGAGCGGATCGGCCGAGAAGACGGCGGGGATCAGCAGCGCCTGGGTGGCGATCTGGCGGTTGTCGAGGGCGGTCTTCAGCTTTTCGTAGAGGATGCGTTCGTGCGCGGCGTGCATGTCGACAAGGACGAGGCCGCGCGCGTTCTGGGCGAGGATGTAGATGCCGTGCAACTGGGCGAGGGCGTAGCCGAGCGGCGGGCCTTCCGCGCTTTGGGCGGGCTGAAATTGCGGGGCGACGTCCTGGCGTGGCGCGGGCGACGAGCCGATGTCCTGGGCGGCGCGGGCGAAGGCGAGGTAGGCCGCGGCAGCCGGTTCGGCAACGCCGCGAAGCAAGTACCCTTGGGGTACGCCGAGCGTGCTTTGGTGGCGCAGCGGCAGGGCGTAATTGAAATTTGCCGTTTTTTCGGGGTCGACCGCAGCATTCTGCCGCTCGATCAGCGCGGGAGCGGCATCAGCCTGCACCGGCGTGGCCAGCGTGCGCTGAATGGCGTGGAAAACGAACTGGTGCATGGCGCGCGAGTCGCGGAAGCGGACTTCGGTCTTGGCCGGGTGCACGTTGACGTCGACCAGCGCCGGGTCGATGTTCACGAACAGGCAGACGGCCGGCTGGCGGCTGCCGTGCAGCACGTCGCGGTAGGCTTCGCGCAGGGCGTGGGCGATCACCTTGTCGCGGACGTAGCGGCCATTCACAAAGACATACTGGCCGTCCCTGGCTTCGGTGGCGCGCGTCGGGTCGATGGCGAAGCCGGCGATGGACAGCGGGCCGGCGGCGGTGTCGAGGCGGCGGGCGGCGGCCAGGAAATCGTCGCCGAGGATGTCGGCGATGCGTCGCGCGCTGTCGGCGGGGGCGAGCTGAAAGAGGTTGCGGCCATTGTGGGTCAGGCTGAAGGCGACGTCGGGGCGGGTCAGCGCCAGGCGCTTGACGGCGTCGGCGCAGTGGGCGAACTCGGTGCCTTCGGCCTTGAGGAACTTGCGGCGGGCCGGGGTGTTGTAATAGAGGTCGCGCATTTCGACGACGGTGCCGGCCATCAGCGCCGCCGGTTCCGGCTCGGCGTTGGTTTCTGCCTTCAGCTTCCAGGCATGGCTGGCGCCGCGTTCGCGGCTGCTGATGGCGAGGCGGGCGACGGAAGCGACCGAGGCCAGCGCTTCGCCGCGGAAGCCGAGGGTGCCGACCCGTTCGAGGTCGTCGAGCGACACGATTTTGGAGGTGGCGTGACGGGTCAGCGCCAGCGCCAGTTCTTCCCTGGCGATGCCGCAGCCGTCGTCGGTGACGCGGATCAGCTTGACGCCGCCTTCCTCGAGATGAACCTGGATTGCCTTGCTGCCCGCGTCGAGGCTGTTTTCCAGCAGTTCCTTGAGCACCGAGGCGGGCCTTTCGACCACTTCGCCGGCGGCGATCTGGCTGATCAGGAGGTCGGGAAGGCGGGCAATCGTCGGCATGGCGGGATTATACCTTGGGGTAAAATCACCGCTTTCTCACGCTTGGCGCAACCCATGGAATTACTGACGCAGTTCATCGACATCGTGCTTCATCTCGACAAACACCTGGCGATCCTGGTGCAGCAATACGGGCTGTGGATTTACGGCATCCTGTTCGTCATCATCTTTTCCGAAACCGGCTTCGTCGTGACGCCCTTCATGCCCGGCGATTCGCTGCTCTTCGTTGCCGGTGCGCTGGCGGCGATCGGCGAGGGCGGCATGGACATCGTCACGCTGATCGGGGTACTGACCCTGGCAGCGGTGCTTGGCAACACGGTCAATTACCATGTCGGCCGTTTTCTTGGCCCGAAAGTCTTCCACTGGGAGAACTCGCGCTTCTTCAACCGCGATGCGTTGATCAAGACGCACGCCTTCTACGAAAAACACGGCGGCAAGACGCTGGTCATCTCGCGCTTCCTGCCGCTCTTCCGCACTTTCGCGCCGTTCGTGGCGGGCATCGGCGCGATGTCCTACGCCAAGTTCACGATGTTCAACCTGATCGGCGCGCTCGCCTGGGTGGTGTCGCTGTGCCTGGCCGGCTACTGGCTGGGCAACATGCCGTGGGTCAAGGCCAACCTGACGCTGATCATCATCGGCATCATCATTGTTTCGCTGGTGCCGGTCGCCGTCGGCTGGCTGAAGCACCGGGCCGCCTGATGCGCTGGCTGGTCGTCCTCCTTGCTTTGTCGCTGGTGGCATGTACGACGAAGATGGGGAAGGATGGCCGGACCCAGACGACAGTGGACGTCAAATATCTGGCCAAGTCGGATGTCGACCGCATTGCCGACACCGATCGTACCGAAGTCGTCGAAGGCCTGTTGCTGATTGCCGACAAGCTCTACAAGCGCAACCCGAAGGAGTGGAAGAAGGGTGGCGCCGTCAGCCGGGAGGCGGCCGTCGAACGCCTGCGCCAGCGCAATTCGCGGAGCTGGCCGGAATTCGGCGGGCTGCGCGAGCGCCAGGCGGCGGCGCTGGCTTTCAGCAACGCTTACGACGGGGACCGGGTGGCGGCGCTGGTCTATGGCTTGCTGACCATGGTCGATGCCGCCTTCGAGCACAAGGAGGAGTTCTACATCCTCGATAGCCTGAACGAAACGAAGCTTTACAATGCCGCGCGCAACATGGAAATCGCCGTCTGGAAGCTGGGTAATGACCGCAATCAGGCCGGCGAGTTGTTTCTGCTGTCCAACGAGCTCGATCCGGCCAACCGCAATCTCTCCTTCGAGCGCGAATTCGGCCGGGTCACCGGGCTGCTCGATCTCATGGCCAAGATCGTTGCCGACCGCAACGGCCGGACCGTTTCCCGGTCGGCGCAAGCGGTTGCCACCATGGTCTTTCTTCCGGTAGGTTTTTGAAATGAAGAACATAGTCATCCTGATTTCCGGGCGCGGCAGCAATATGGAGGCGCTGGTCGCCGCCCGCGATGCCGGCACCCTGCCGGTCAACATCGCCGCCGTGATCAGCAACCGGCCCGCTGCCCAAGGGCTGGAGACCGCCGAAAAGGCCGGGATCACCGCCCACTACATCGACCACAAGGCCTTTGCCGAACGTGATGCCTTCGACGCCGCACTGGCCGAATGCATCGACGGCTTCGCACCCGATCTCGTCGTGCTCGCCGGCTTCATGCGCATCCTGAGCGATGGCTTCGTTCGCCATTACGCGGGCCGCCTGATGAACATCCATCCCTCGCTGCTGCCGGCCTTCCCCGGTCTGCACACGCACCGGCGGGCGCTGGAGGAGGGGGTGCGCATCCATGGCTGCACGGTGCATTTCGTGACCCCGGCGCTCGATCACGGCCCGGTCATCATTCAGGCTGCCGTGCCGGTGCTCGACAGCGACGACGAAGTGACGCTGGCTGCCCGCGTGCTGCGCCAGGAACACCGCATCTATGCCCAGGCCGTGCGCTGGTTCGCCGAAGGCCGGCTGCGCCTGGACGATGGCCGGGTGCGTCTGGCCGGCGAACTCGCCGACGGCGCCGTGCTGGTCTCGCCCGAGGTGTGTTGAGCCGCGATGCCGCTCGCGCTGCTCGCCGCGCTGGCCGGTTCGCTGGCCATTCACGCTGCCGCGTTGCTCGGAATGGATGTCGAACTGTTCGGCGGCGGTCCGGATCCAGTGCCCCTGCATGCCGAGCTCAGGCCACCGCCCGCACCGCCCGCACCGCCCAGCCAGCCGCCCACCGCATCACCCTCCGCATCGTCCGCGCCGGCGAAGCCGGTAGCCAAGCCGGCGCGGACGCCGAAACTGGCGACTGCCGCACCGACGCCGCTAGTCGTGCCGGTCGCATCCGCAACCGAACCTGCCCCGGAAATCGCCCCTGAAATGCCGTCGACCGCGCCCAAGACGCCTGCCCAACCCGCCAGGCCGCTGCTGCCGGCAAGCGGCACGATCCGCTTCGCCATCTACAAGGAATCGCTCGGCCTGCAGATCGGTCGTGCCGAGCATCGCTGGGATTTCAGCGAAGACGGTCGCTACCGGCTGATCGGCATCACTGAAACCAGCGGGCTGGTTTCGCTGTTCAAGCCGATCCGTATCGAGACCGAGAGCTCAGGTCGCCTGGTCGCCGGCGGGCTGCAGCCGGAACGCTACCGCAGCCTGAAGAACGGCCGGGACGCCAACGAAAACGCCGATTTCGACTGGTCGACCGCGGAAGTCAGGCTGTCGCGCGATGGCAGCGTGCGGCAGATTGCACCGGGCACGCAGGACATCCTGTCGCTCAACTACCAGCTCGCCTATCTTGGCGATCTGGCCGGGGGCAGTGTGTTCGGCGTCGTCACCGGCAAGAAGTACGAGCGCTACCAGGTGGATTCGCTGGGCGAGGAGGAAATTGAAACGCCGGCCGGCCGTTTTCGCACCCTCCATCTGCGCGCGATGACCGACAACGTGACGGAGGTGTGGATCGCGCTCGACCACGACCGCTTGCCGGTTAAAATCCGCTTTACCGATAAAAAGGGCGACAGCTTCGAGCAGGTCGCCACGGAACTAGGATCGCCATGAAAGCCCGCTTCACCCCCGCCCTGTTTGCTCATGCCGAAGCCGTGCTCGGCCTGTTGCTGCGTTTCGACTACCCGGCGGATGCGGTCGTTTCGCGCTACTTCCGCGAGCACCGCGAGCTTGGCCATGCCGATCGCGCCTTCGTCGCCGAAACCGTATTCGCCGTGCTGCGGCGCGGACGCAGCATCGAGGCGCGCTGCGCCGGCAAGCTCTCGGATCGCGCCCGGTTGCTGGTCGCGCTCGCCGTGACGCGCGGCTGGAGCCAGCGCGAGTTGGCGCCGGTGCTGAAGGCCAGCGAGGAGGAATGGCTGGCCGCCGCCAAGGCCATGCCCGACGCCGATTTCAGGCCAGCCGTGCGCTGCGACCTGCCGGACTGGCTCTACGACCGGCTGGAAGCGCAGTTCGGTGCCGAGGAGGCGGTGCGCCTGGCGGATGCGCTGAACCAGCCGGCGCCGCTCGATCTTCGGGTCAATACGGTCAAGACGAATCGCGAGGCGGTTCTCGAACGTTTGGCTGCCGACGGGATTGCCGCCATGCCGGGCACCCTGTCGCCGCTGGCGATCCGCCTGCGCGACAAGCCGGCGCTCGCGAAGCATCCTTTGTTCCTCGAAGGTGCGTTCGAGGTCCAGGACGAAGGCAGCCAGTTGCTCGGCTACCTGCTGGAGCCGAAGCGCGGCGAAATGGTCGTCGATTTCTGCGCTGGCGCCGGCGGCAAGACCCTGTTGCTCGGCGCGCTGATGAAGAACACCGGCCGCCTCTACGCCTACGATGTTTCCGACAAGCGCCTGGCCCGGCTGAAGCCGCGGCTGGCGCGTTCCGGCCTGTCCAACGTCCATCCGGCGCGCATCGAGCACGAGCGCGACACCAAGATCAAGCGGCTGGCCGGCAAGGTCGACCGCGTGCTGGTCGATGCGCCGTGTTCCGGCCTCGGCACGCTGCGCCGCAACCCCGATCTGAAATGGCGGCAGGGCGCGGACGCGGTTGCCGAACTGGCCGTCAAGCAGGCCGCCATCCTCGAGGCGGCGGCCAAGCTGGTGCGCCCCGGCGGCCGCGTGGTTTATGCCACCTGCAGCCTGTTGACCGCAGAGAACGAGGCGATCGTCGATGCGTTTCTCGCCAGCCACCCGGAATTCACGCTGACGCCGGCCTCCGCCGTGCTGGCCAGACAAGGCATCGCGGTCGACGGCGATATCTTGCGCCTGCTGCCGCACCGGCATGGTAGCGACGGCTTTTTCGCCGCCGTTCTGGACAAACAGGCATGACTCAAAAAAACCCGGCCCTGCAACTGTTCCGCGATCTGGTCGACGATCTCGGCGACCCGAATTTCGTCTGGCAACTCGTTGCGCTGGCGCTCTGCGTCGGCGTCGCCTGGCTGTTCGCGCGCTGGTGGGTCGGCCGCCACCACCAGGAGGGCGCCGGGCGCCTGCGCGATGCGGGTGCCCGGCTGGTGTTTCCGCTGACGGCGATCGTGCTGGTCGGTATCGCCAAACTGGTCTTGCAGAACTTCATCCACGTCAATCTGTTCCGCCTGGCGATGCCGCTGCTCGGCTCGATGGCGCTGGTGCGCGGCGTCGTTTTCGTGCTGCGCCAGGCTTTCCCCAAGGCGACCTGGCTGGCGACCTGGGAACGCATCATCGCGACCTTCATCTGGGGCTGGCTGGCGCTCTACATCACCGACCTGGCGCCGCATGTGATCGAAGCGCTGGAGCGGGTGGTGTTCCCGCTCGGTGCGCAACGCCTCAACCTGTGGCTGATCCTGCAGGGCATCGTCACCGTCTTCCTGACGGTGGTCGCCGCACTGTGGGTCGCCGGCCTGATCGAAGGGCGCCTGATGCGCGTGGAGGGGGTCGATTCCAGCCTGCGTATCGTCGGTGTGCGCGTTGCCAAGGCTCTGCTGACGGTGGCCGCGCTGGTCACCGGCCTGTCGCTGGTCGGCATCGACATGACGGCGTTTTCGGTGTTCACCGGCGCCCTCGGCGTCGGCCTCGGTCTCGGCATGCAGCGCATCGCCAGCAACTACGTGTCCGGCTTCATCATCCTGCTCGACCGCTCGATCCACCTCGGCGACGTCGTCCAGGTCGGGGCCGACAGCGGCCAGGTGAGCAAGATCACGACGCGCTACACGGTACTCAAGAACCCGGGCGGCGTCGAATTCATCGTGCCCAACGAGGCGCTGATCTCCAACGTCGTGCAGAACCAGTCGTACTCCGATACTAGGCTGCGCCTGGCGACCACCATCGGCGTCGCCTACGACACCGACCTCGACCTGGCGATGCGCCTGATGTGCGAAGCGGCGGCGGCGCAGCCGCGCGTGCTGACGGAATCGCCGCCGCGCGTCTTCCTGACCGCCTTCGCCGAGAGCGCCATCAACCTCGAACTCGGCTTCTGGATCGCCGATCCGGAAGAGGGCAAGGGCAACATCGTTTCCGACATCAACCTCGCCATCTGGCAGGCGTTCAAGGAAAACGGCATCCGGATTCCCTTCCCGCAGCGCGAAGTCCGGGTGGTCGACGAAAAAACGGCGGAAACGCCCAAGTAGGATTTCCGCCGTCTTTCCGGACCGTGGATTCCGGAAATTACGTACCCTGCAGCATGCTCCGCTCGAATGCCCGTTCGGCGCGCTCCTTGCGGTGCTTGGCGAAGTATTTCTGGGCGTGGGCGATGCGCAGGCCGAGCCTGTCCAGTTTCAGAAACCGCTTTGCCTTGCTCTTCGTTTTTTCCATGTTGTCTCCTTCGGTGGCTGAGGACATGGCCAATTTAATGCAGGGAACGGCAGGCGTCTGTGCGACTTATTTGGCTGCTTTGTAACGTTGGCTGACCACTTGCCGGCGCGCTGGTGGCGAGCCGGAGCCGAGACATGCTGACACTTCGGCTTTCTGGAAGATTGACTTCGTCTGCCCCTTGTTTTATTGAAAGCATCCTGCGACTATCCTTAGCAGCACATCACATACCCTCAACGGAGACATCGATGAAATCATTTGCCCTCTTTACCGCCGCCCTGGCGCTTGGCCTGACGCTGGCCACCGGCGACGCCGAAGCCAAACGTCTGGGTGGCGGGAGTTCAGCCGGCATGCAGCGTCAATCGGTCGCCCCGAGCGCCCCGCCGTCAGCCGCCAAGCAAGCCCCGGCTGCCGCGCCGGCTGCTGCCCCTGCCGCTCAACCCAAGCGTTCGTGGATGGGGCCGCTGGCTGGCCTGGCCGCTGGTCTGGGCCTGGCCGCACTGGCTTCCCATTTCGGCTTCGGTGAAGAACTGGCCAATATGATGATGATCGGCCTGCTGATTATGGCCGTCGTCATGGTGATCGGTTTCGTCATGCGCAAAAAGGCGGTTGCCGCCCAGCAATCGGCCATGGGAGGTATGCAGTATGCGGGCGCAGGTGCCAATTACGGCCGCAAGGCACCGAACACGCCTGACTTCACGCCGGGGGGCAGTGCCATGCCGGCCGCCGCTACCGCGGCTGCAAGCAACGCCAACTTTATCCCGGCAGATTTCGATGTCGAAGGTTTTGTGCGCAATGCCAAGGTGAATTTCATTCGCCTGCAGGCGGCGAACGATGCCGGCAACCTTGAAGACATTCGCGAATTCACGACGCCGGAAATGTTCGGCGAGATCAAGCTGGGTTTTGCCGAACGTGGCCAGGCTGCACAGCAGACAGACGTCGTTACGGTTAACGCTGAAGTCCTCGACGTGACGGAAGAGAGCACCCGCTACATCGTCAGCGTGCGTTTCACCGGACTCATCCGCGAGGAATTCAATGCGGCGGCGGAGCCGTTCGACGAGATCTGGCACATGGTCAAGCCGCGCGACGGTAGCCGGGGCTGGACGCTGGCCGGTATCGAACAGGTCAAGTAAGACTTCGACACTTCCCCAAGGGGCTCCGCTGGAGCCCTTTTTAATTTCTGGAGGCTCGGCTGCACGGCGGTTTACCGTCGCCGGCACTGACGATTCTGCCGCGAATCCTTCGTTGACCGCAGCAAGCATGGGCGGCGATACTCCAATGCTTCGCTCGAATTCCATGCTTCCAAGATGCCCAACTTCACGCCATGACGACTCCAGTCTTGCCGCGCCCTCTGGATCGCGCCGAAGCCTTTTTCTGGTTCCTCGACCGGTTTTCGCCGATGAATTTCGCGGTCATGGCCGAGGGCCTCGGCGATCTCGACGAGGAGGCGCTGCAGCAAGCGCTCGACGCCGCACAAAGGCGTCACCCGCTGCTCAAGGCAGCCATCGCGGCCGATGCCGGCCAGCGCCTGCATTTCGTGCCAAGGCCGGCGATGGGCCTGCCGTTGATCCGCATCGACGACAAGGACTGGCGCCTGGCGCTTGCCGAACGCATCGTTGAACCCTTCGAGATGGGTGAAGCGCCGCTGATCCGTGCCTGCCGCCTCAGGGACGGCGAGCGCTGGATCATTGCCCTGATCTTTCATCATTCGATCGGCGATGCGCGCTCCGGTTTTGCGGTTCTCGGCGAAATACTGCAAGGTGCGGCAGGCGCGCAGGTCGATGAAACCCCGATGCCCTTGCCGCTACCGTTGGGAGAACTCTACCCCGCCGCCTTTGCCGGTGATGCGGGCCGCGAACTCTTGGGTCAGTTGAAGGCGATGCGCAAGGCTGCCGCCGAGCGCTCGGGTCTGCCGGTGCCCCAGGTTGGTCATCGCCCCAGTGACGAAATTGCCCCGCGCATCATTTCACTGCAGTTCCCGCTCGCCGAGGTCGATGCGCTTGCGCGTAATGCCCGCGCCGCCAACGCCTCCGTCAATGGTGTGATCGGCGCAGCGCAACTTATCGCCCTGCGCGCGCTGTTTGGAGATGACGATGAGCGGGTGCTGGGCCTCACCTGTGCCGCCGACCTGCGCCCGCACCTCGCCAAGCAGGTTGGCGCCGATACGCCGAGCTTTTACGTGACGCTGGTGACAAGCATCCAGCGGGTCGGGAACGATGCTGCGCTGTGGCCGCTGGCGCAGCGCCTGACCGGCGCCATCCGGCAGCAGATCAGCGCCGGTGCCGGCCATCTGTTCTATGACTTCATGCCGCCGGTCGAGCAATTTCCGGCCAGCCCCGAGGGCGTCGCGAGCTTCAGCGGCATGATGGCGCGCGGCGTTCAGACCAGTCTGCTGTCCAACGCCGGCCGCTTGCCGCCGCTGCCTGAGCTTCCCGGGCTGGCGGTCGAGTCGCGTTCTTTTGCGCTGTGCCCGACCAGGACGCAACCGGTCTTCACCGCCGTGACAACGCATTCCGGCGGGATGACGATCAACGTAAATTACAACGCGGCGCAGTTCGGGGATGACGATGCCCAAGCCGTCGCCGCTGCGATGCAGCGCCTGTTGCACGGCGCATCTGCCTGATGCAGGCTTCAGGTTTTTTCTCACCATTTCCGCCAGCATTCGATCTGAGTGTCCGGCGAACCCAGCGAGCACATCCATGAAATTTGAAGGAACCGATACCTACGTCGCCACCCGTGACCTGACACTCGCCGTCAATGCGGCGATCGCCCTGCAACGCCCGCTGCTGATCAAGGGCGAACCAGGTACCGGCAAGACACTGCTGGCCGAGGAGGTCGCCGCAGCGCTCGGCATGCCGCTTTTCCAGTGGCACATCAAGTCAACCACCAAGGCGCAGCAGGGGCTCTACGAATACGATGCGGTGTCGCGTCTGCGCGACTCGCAGCTCGGTGACCCGCGCGTCGAGGACATCAGCCATTACATCGGTCATGGCGTGCTGTGGCAGGCCTTCGAATGCGAAACGCCATCGGTGGTGCTGATCGACGAGATCGACAAGGCCGACATCGAATTCCCCAACGACCTGTTGCGCGAACTCGACCGCATGGAATTCCATTGCTACGAACTGCACCGCACGATCAAGGCCAGGCACCGGCCACTGATCATCATCACCTCGAACAACGAAAAGGAACTGCCCGACGCCTTCCTGCGCCGCTGCTTCTTCCATTACATCAAGTTCCCGGACAAGGAAACGATGCAGCGCATCGTCGCCGTCCACTTTCCCGTTCTCAAGCACGAACTGTTGCGCGAGGCGCTACAGGTGTTTTTCGACCTGCGCGAGGTGCCCGGCCTGAAGAAAAAGCCGTCGACAAGCGAACTGATCGACTGGCTCAAGCTGTTGCTGGCCGAGGATATCCCGCCCGAAGCGCTGCGCGCCAAGGAGGCGAAGGATGCCATTCCGCCGTTGCATGGCGCCTTGCTCAAGAACGAGCAGGACGTTCATCTTTTCGAACGCCTTGCCTTCATGGCCCGCCGCAAGTCGTAAATGCTCGTCAATTTCTTCCTGCACCTGAAGGCGCGGCAACTCCCGGTTTCAACCAAGGAGTTGCTGGTACTGCTGGAAGCGCTGGAGGCGCGCCTGGTCAGCGGCAGTCTGGACGATTTCTACCTGTTGTCGCGCGCCATCCTGGTCAAGGATGAGGCGCTGTATGACCGCTTCGACCGCGCATTCGGCGAATACTTCACGGGGGTTGAGGCGTTGCCCGGAATGGCAGCGATGATCCCGGAAGAATGGCTGTAGCTGGCCGCCAGACGACATCTTTCCGAAGTGGAACGGCTCAATCTGCAGAAGCTCGGCTACGAAAAACTGTTCGCGCAATTGAAGCAGCGTCTTGCCGAGCAGAAAGAGCGTCACGCCGGGGGCAACAAGTGGATCGGCACCGCCGGAACGTCACCCTACGGCCACGGCGGCTATCATCCGGAAGGCATCCGGATCGGTGGCGCCTCGGCGGGCAACCGGACCGCAGTCAAGGTCTGGGAGCAGCGCGAGTTCCGCAATCTCGACGATTCAGTTGAACTGGGTGTGCGCAACATCAAGGTCGCCCTGCGCCGCCTGCGCCGTTTTGCGCGCAAGGGGGCGGCTACGGAACTCGATCTCGACGGGACGATTACCGGTACGGCGCGCAACGCCGGCTGGCTCGATCTGCAGATGCGCCCCGAGCGCCACAACGCGATCAAGGTGCTGCTGTTCCTCGATATCGGCGGCTCGATGGACGACCACATCCAGACCTGCGAAGAACTGTTCTCGGCTGCCCGTTCAGAATTCAAGCACCTCGAACATTTCTACTTCCACAACTGCGTCTATGAGGGCGTGTGGAAGGACAATCATCGTCGCCACAACGAAAAACTGTCGACCTGGGACGTGATCCATAACTATGGTCCCGACTACAAGCTGGTATTCGTCGGCGATGCCAGCATGAGCCCCTACGAAATCGCCCGCCCCGGTGGCAGTGTGGAGCACTGGAACGAGGAGGCAGGCGCCGTCTGGATGGAGCGCCTGCTGAACACCTGGTCGCGCGCCGTGTGGCTCAATCCGCTGCCCGAAGAACACTGGGATTACACGCCGTCGATCAAGTTGCTCCAGCAACTGATGGGCCAGCGCATGTTCCCGCTGACCATCGACGGACTCGAGCGCGCCATGCGCAGCCTGTCGAGATAGCCAGCCGGATGGACAAAAAAATCCCCGCCTCGCGGGCGGGGAAACAGGGAGGTCTCGAAACGGGTATTTCGAGGAGGGTAAAGGAGAAGATCAGTGCTTGCGGCGCTTCCCGCGCCAATGACGGATCACGAAAATCACACCGCCTGCAGCGATCGCGGCCAACAAGGCGCGCATTGGTTCGGCCTGGCCATCGACCAGCCAATCCATCCCGGCCACGCCGACGAAGACACCGAGGCTTTCATTGATCGGCAGGTTGTCGGCGAAGGCCATTACCGGACCTTGCTGGCGCTCGTCCGCATGGCGTCGGCCGGGAACAGCCCAAACAGATATTGTCGGGCTGCCTCGATGAAACGGTTGATGTTGATTTCG
>DATIUN010000298.1:0-5858 GCA_035466795.1 Azonexus sp.
TGTCCTTCGTCGTCGGCGGCGCAGTAGCCGACACCGCACCTGACGACACCATAGCGATCCCTGATCGCGCCACCGCCCGCCCTGGCGCAGAACACCGTGCCGTACTGATCCGCCGCGCACTGACCCTCGCCGCACACCACGTTTCCATGCTGGTCCTTGATGCAGTCCCCGGCATTGACCTCGGTGCCGATCAGCGCCGCCAGAATCAACAAGCAACGAACTGCGAGATGTTTCTTCACGTGTTTTCCTTTCATTTCGAACTGCGAAAACCCCGATGTACCGGAAATCGCAGAATCCGCTCCGGGGAATTCTCGGCTGGCTGACCCACATGACTTGTCCTGAATCAGCGCGCCGTTGTTGAAAATACGGCCATAAACCACCCCGCTCGCTTCGCCAGCCCGCACCGGGTCGAGGATTTCGAAAAAAGCTCCCTTGAATTCACCAACCTTGGCTTGTTTGCATGGTGAGTCCTTGATGCGGTTTCAGGTTGTTTAATACTGGTTGCCCGAACACATCGTGTCAAGCTTCAACCATCACCCTCGAACTCGACCAGCGCAGCGCCGTCGGCGCCCGCACCGTGAAGTCCTGGCAGCGCCCGGTTACGATGCGGCGGCGATTGCGCGGATGCTGCTGCCGCTGCTGCGCGCGCCCTTCGTTCAAGACCCGGCCTCAACCGCCGTCACCGCACGTTTCAGCGAACTGTTCGAACGAATGACGAATTTCTCGAGTTCGACGATCAGGAAGAATACGGCGCCGCCGGCGAACAGGATCGGCCACACGTACAGCGGGATGGCCTCGTTGCCGAACACGGCCTGCAGCGGCGGTGCGTAGGTGAACAGCAGTTGCAGCACGACCACCGCGCCGATGCCCATGGGCAGGTACTTGTTGCCCATGTGCCCGGCGATCGACAGCGAGGAATCGAGCAGGAAGCGGCTGTTGAGCAGGTAGAAGATCTGCCCGATGGTGATGGCATTGACCGCGACGGTACGCGCGAGGTTGTCCGAAGCGCCTTGCGCCTTCATCCAGAAGAACGCCCAGAGCGTGAAGGCCACCAGCGCCAATCCGACGAAAATCACGCGCCAGATACCGAAGCCGGTCAGGATCGGGCGATCCACGGCGCGCGGCGGGCGTGTCATGACATCATGCTCGTGCGGCTCGAAGCAGATCACCAGGCCAAGCGCCACGGATGTCACCATATTGACCCAGAGAACCTGCGGCGCGGTGATCGGCAGCGTGAAGCCGAGGAAAATCGCCACGGCGATGACCAGCGCCTGCGCAAAGTTGGTCGGGAAGAGGAAGAGAATGGCTTTCTCGATATTGTTGTAGACCGTCCGTCCTTCCTTGACGGCGGCGGTGATCGAAGCGAAGTTGTCGTCGGCGAGGATCATCTCCGCCGCCTCCTTGGTCACTTCGGTGCCCTTGATGCCCATGGCCACACCGATGTCGGCCTTCTTCAATGAAGGCGCGTCATTGACGCCGTCGCCGGTCATCGCGACGATCTGCTTGTTGGCCTGGATGGCCTTCACCAGACGCAGCTTGTGCTCGGGGCTGGCGCGGGCGAAGACATCGACATCGCGCACGGCTTCCCGTAGCGCCGCCTCGTTCATTTCCTCGATTTCGGTGCCGGTGATCGCCGTCCTGCCGTCGCCGATGCCGAGCATCTTGGCAATGGCGGCGGCGGTGATGCGATGGTCGCCGGTAATCATGGTGACGCGGATGCCGCCCTTATGGCATTCCTTGACGGCCTCGATGGCCTCCTGGCGCGGCGGGTCGAGCAGGCCGATCAGGCCGACCAGTACCAGATTCTGCGGCAGGTCGGCCGGACCCAGACTGCCTGCCTGCAGGCCGGGGTTCTCCAGCCAGGCCAGCGCCAGTACGCGCTCGCCCTGCGCCGCGAGTTTGTCCGCCACCTGCATGAAATGTTCGCGGTTGAACGGCGCGGTTTGCCCGTCGCTTAGCTGTTGGCGGTCGCAGGCGTCCATGATGACTTCCGGCGCGCCCTTGACGAAGATCGCTTCCGTGCCGTCGGCTGCCCGGTGCAGCGTGGCCATGAACTTGTGTTCGGATTCGAACGGAATGGCGTCGATACGCGGATAGGCCTGCTGCTCGGTTTTGCGGTCCATGCCGAGCTTGTTGCCGAAGGGGTAGAGTGCGCCTTCGGTCGGGTCGCCCTCGACCTTCCAGACGCCTTCCGCCTGGAACAGTTCGGCATCGTTGCAGAGCATCGACACGCGCCCCATCAGATCCATGACGCTATCCTTGCCCGCGGGCTGGCCGTCTTTTTTGACCTCGCCCTCCGGCGCGTACCCGTTGCCGCTGATCTGGTATTCGGATTCGGCCGTGGCGGCCGACACCACCATCATTTCCATCAGCGTCAGCGTGCCGGTCTTGTCAGAGCAGATGCGCGATACCGAACCCAGGGTTTCGACCGCGGGCAGGCGGCGGATGATCGCGTTGCGCTGCGCCATGCGCTGCACGCCGATGGCCAGGGTGATCGTGATCAACGCCGGCAAGCCTTCCGGAATCAACGACACGGCGATGCCGACAATGGCCTGGAAGAGCTCGACGAAGGCCATGTCCATGACCCAATGGCCATAGGAGAATACCGCCACCGCCACCACGCCGACGACGCCGGTGATCATGTAGCCGAGGCTCTTGATCTGGCGCAGCAGCGGTGTTTCGAGGGAGCTGACGTTGGCGAGCAACTGGTTGATCTTGCCGAGTTCGGTCTCGCTGCCGGTGGCGACCACGACGCCGCTGGCGCGACCGGAGACGACCATGGTTCCCGAGAACGCCATGCACTCGCGGTCGCCGACGGTCGATTTTTCCGGCACCGGATCGGTGATCTTTTCCGCGGGAACCGATTCGCCGGTCAGCGCCGCCTCTTCCGTGCGCAGGTTCTTGACCTCGGTCAGGCGCAGGTCGGCGGGGATTTTGTCGCCGGATTCGAGCAGCACGACGTCGCCCGGCACCAGTTCCTCGGCCGGGATCATGCGCGTCTCGCCGCCGCGCGTCGTCCGCGCCTCGGCGGACAGCATGTTGCGGATGGAGTCGAGCGCCTTTTCCGCCTTGCCTTCCTGGATGAAGCCAAGCAACCCGTTGAGGATCACGACAGCGAAGATGATCCCGGCATCCAGCCACAAGTTCAGCATCAGCTTGGTGAAGCCGGCGCCGAGCAGCACATAGACGAGGATGTTGTTGAACTGGGCGAGAAAGCGCGCAAACGGGCCGCGCGTCTTGCCTTCCGGCAGTCGATTGGGGCCGTATTTCTGCAGGCGGTGCTGCGCCTCGCCGGTATCCAGCCCCTGCTCAATGCTGGTGGCAAGTTGCTTCATCACGTCATCCGCGGGCAATGCGTGCCAGAGCGTGTTGTCGGTGGTAGCCGGGGTGTTCGCTACGATAGCCATATCGTTACTCCGCAATTATTGGCGTCCGCATCAGTGGACGAGTCGTGATGGTAGTAGCCAGAAAGACCACGGACACAAAAACTTCCATTACACCGGCACGAGTACGGTCACAACGACGAGCCAGAATACAACAATCCGCAGGAACCGGACTAGGCGCCGACAGGTTTTCGCCAGTGCGTCGACCAGCAGACCCGCCACGCTGAATGTCACCGGGAACAGTGCGACGACGAAGAACACGACGTTTCTTGAATGCGCTACTGGCGCCAGCTCCTCGGCGGCGATGTCGGAACTCACGTCACTCCTTCGAACTCCACCAGCGCCGCGCCGTCCGCAACCTGCTCACCGGCGGCGTAGCAGTAGGACTTGACCGTGCCGGCGGCGGGGGCGGTGATGGTGTGCTCCATTTTCATCGCCTCGAGGATCAGGAGCGGTGTGCCTGCTTCTACCCGCTGGCCGGGCTGGGCGAGCAGGGCGACGACCTTGCCCGGCATCGGTGCGGTCAGGCCGCCACCGTGGCTGTCGCCGGCGTCGACGCGGTGCAGCGGGTCTTCACGCAGCAGGGTGTAGGTGCTGCCTTGCAAAAACACACTTCTTTTGTCGTCGACCGCAACTACCGAAGCGATCAGCCGGCGGTCGTCGAGTTCGACGGCGAGGCGGTCACCGTCGAGCTTCTTGCCGCGGGCTGCGGTCGACTGCCCGCCAAGGGTTATTTCCCACTGGTCGCGGCGATAGCGTACGTGGGCGTCGACCAGCGTCTCGCCATCCTTGAAGCTGATCGTGCGCGCCGACGACAGGTTCATGCGCCAGCCGTCGCGGGCGTGCCACGGCGACCACGGATCGCCGCTGTTTTCCGCAGCCTGCCTGGCGACATGCTGTTCCCAGAGTAGTTCGCCGACCGTGGCGACGAGCAGCGCGTCGCGCGGCACGGCTTGCACCGGCGGGAAGAGGAAATCCTGCTGGCGCTCGATCAGCCCGGTATCGAGATCGGCGCCGGCGAAGGCGGGGCAGGCGACGAGGCGCGACAGGAAATCGATGTTGGTGGTGACGCCGGCTACCTGATAATCGGCCAGCGCCTTGCGCATGCGCGCCAGCGCCGCGTCACGGTGCTCGTCCCAGACGATGAGCTTGGCGATCATCGGGTCGTAGAAGGGCGTGATCTCGTCGCCCTCCTCGACGCCGGTATCGACCCGCACGTTCAGGCTCTCGGTCGGGACACGGAGACGGATCAGCTTGCCGGTCGACGGCAGGAAGCCCTTGCCGGCATCCTCGGCGTAGATGCGGGCTTCCAGCGCGTGGCCGCGAATCTGCAACTGTTCCTGCTTCAGCGGCAGCGGCTGGCCTGCGGCGACACGCAATTGCCATTCGACCAGATCCTGGCCGGTGATCATTTCGGTGACCGGGTGCTCGACCTGCAGGCGGGTATTCATCTCCATGAAGTAAAAGGTACCGTCCTGGTTGGCGATAAACTCGACCGTGCCGGCGCCAACATAGCCAACTGCCTTGGCCGCGGCAACGGCGGCTTCGCCCATCTGGCGGCGGCGTTCCTCGGGCATGCGGGGCGCCGGGGCTTCTTCCAGCACCTTCTGGTGGCGGCGTTGCACCGAGCAGTCGCGCTCGAACAGATAGACGCAATTGCCCTGCGTATCGGCGAAGACCTGGATTTCGATGTGGCGCGGCTTGGTGATGTATTTTTCGATCAGCACGTGCTCGTCGCCGAAGCTGGAAATCGCCTCGCGCTTGCAGGAGGCAAGCGCATCGGGGAAATCCTCGGTCTTCTCGACCAGGCGCATGCCCTTGCCGCCGCCGCCAGCCGCCGCCTTGATCAGCACCGGGTAGCCGATACGATTGGCTGCCAAGTGCAGCAGCGCAGGAGTCTGGTCGTTGCCGTGGTAGCCGGGGGTGAGCGGTACTTTGGCCGCGCCCATTAGTTTCTTGGCTTCGGATTTCGAGCCCATGGCACGAATCGCCGAGGCCGGCGGGCCGATGAAGGCGATGCCGTTGGCGGCCAGCGCCTCGGCAAAATCGGCATTCTCGGAAAGGAAACCGTAACCGGGATGGACGGCCTGGGCACCCGTACGTTTGCAAGCGTCGACGATCTTCACGGCGACCAGATAGGATTCTCGGGCCGCAGCCGGACCGAGCAGCACGGCTTCGTCGGCCAGTCGCACGTGGCGGGCATTGGCATCCGCCTCGGAATAGACGGCGACGGTGCGGATGCCCATGCGGCGCGCAGTCTTGATGACCCGGCAGGCGATCTCGCCGCGGTTGGCGATCAGGATTTTAGTAAACATGCTTCATTCCCCGGCCCAGACAGGCGTACGTTTTTCGAGGAAGGCGGAGATGCCTTCGCGGGCCTCCGGCGTCGCGCGCAGGTGGGCGATGCGGCGGGCGGTTTCCTCGACCAGCGTATCGTTGATCATCTGGCCGTCGACCGCACGGATCAGATCCTTT
>DATIUN010000299.1:0-2847 GCA_035466795.1 Azonexus sp.
GTGCATCTGCTGCCCGGCAACTTCACCCAGGTCATCGTCCAGTACGGCTTCAAGGACGAGCCGGACATCCCGGCCGCGCTCGCGCTGTGCGCCACCGCCGGACTCGATATCGACATGATGGATGCCTCGTTCTTCCTCGGCCGGGAAACTTTGATCCCGAAGCTGGAATCGGAAATGGCCTACTGGCGCGAGCTGCTGTTCGTCGCCATGTTCCGCAATGCCAGCAGCGCCACTGCCTTCTTCAGGATTCCGTCGAACCGTGTCGTCGAACTGGGATCGCAGATCGTGCTGTGAGCCGATCACCTGCCAGCGCTCGGTCGAGATGCAAGCTCAGGGAGATACGGCGGGTATAAGCATTCCGGCAATGGAGCCACGCATTCGAGATCGCTGAGGCCGGCGATCAGCGCAAAACTTGATGCAGATTCACGCCAGAGGCAGGCCGCGCTGGCTAAATTGCGGCCTGATGAGCTTTTTCCGCCTTGTCCTTTTCCTTTGTCTGAGCCACGGCCTGCCGGCGCTCGCCGCGCTGCCACTCCAGCCCTGGCTCGACACTGCGCTGCCCGGTGCCAGCATTCGCCTGCCGCCGGGAATCTACCAGGGGCCGGCCGTCATCTCCAAGCCGCTGACGCTCGAAGGCGACGGCAAGGTCATCATCGACGCCGGCGGCCAGGGCACCGTCCTCACTGTCAAGGCCGATCGTGTGACCCTGCGCGGCCTGACCCTGCGCGGCAGCGGCGACTCGCACGATGCGCTGGACGGCGGCGTGATGGCCGAAGGAACACAACTGCTGATCGAGAACAACGTGATCGAGGACGTGCTGTTCGGCATTTCACTGCACCGGACGACCGACAGCATCGTGCGCGACAACCGCATCCGTTCGCGCGCCGTCGAATCCGCCGACCGCGGCGACGGCCTGCGCCTCTGGTACAGCACCGGCAACCGCATCGAAGGCAACGACATCGCGCAGATCCGCGACATCACGGTGACCAATTCGCCGCGCAACCGCTTCACCGGAAACACGATCAAGGACAGCCGGCGCGCCTTCAATTTCCTTTTTTCGCATCGCAGCCTGGTCGACCGCAACCATCTGGAAAAGAACTCGACCGGTATCATCGCCCTCAACTCCGACGGTCTGATCATCCGCAACAACCGCGTGTTGCACGCGATGGACGCTTCCGGTGCCGGCATCGCGCTCAAGGAAACCTCGGCGGCGCTGATCATCGGCAACGAAATCGTCCATTGCGCGCACGGCATCATGGCCGACTCGCCGATGGATCCGCTCAACCGCATCGTCTTCATCGACAACCTGGTCGCCCACAACATCACCGGCGTCTATTTCTACGGCGCCAAGGGCGGCCATGTCGCCATCGACAACACCTTTCGCGGCAACCTGTGGCCAGTGACCATCATCGGCGACGGCGACCCGATGAACGATACCTGGTGGGGCAATTACTGGGACGACTACGAGGGCTTCGACCGCAATCACGACGGCTTCGGCGATCGCCCCTACGAGCTGCTTGCCTACGCCGACCGCATCTGGATCGAAACGCCGGCAGCGCGCTTTTTCCGCAACTCGCCAGTCCTCGAACTGCTCGATTTCCTCGAACGCCTGGCGCCATTCGCCGCCCCCGCCCTCATCCTGCGCGACCCCGCGCCGCGCATGACCATCAAGGCAACGGCTGGCCCCAGGACCCCGCCGCCACGCAGCGACTGAGATTCGGCGCCGGTCGCCGCTGCCTTCATCGCGAAAGAGCGATTCCGCTGAGGCTTTTCACCGCCTTGGCGTACACTGCGCACCTCACCTATGCGGCAGGACGCCCGATGCAAAACGAACACTTCATTCCGGGCAAGGATGCCTCGCTCGAACATTCCATCGCCTCGATGCAGGCCAAGCTGGCCGCGCTTGGTTTCGAACTGGAGGAATGCTCCTGGCTGAACCCGGTCGATAACGTCTGGTCGGTGCATGTGCGCAACCGCGAATGTCCGCTGATGTTCACCAACGGCAAGGGCGCCACCAAACTGGCCGCGCACGCCAGCGCGCTCGGCGAGTTTTTCGAACGCCTGTCGTGCAATTATTTCTGGAACCACTATTACCTCGGCGAGTCCATCGCCAATCGCGAATTCGTCCATTACCCGCGTGAACGCTGGTTCCCGGTCACCGGCACCGACTGGCCGGGTGAGCTGCTGACCCCCGAACTGCAGGCCTTCTACAATCCGGAAGGCAGCATCCCGGCCGAGACGCTGATCGACATGAATACGGGCCAGTACGAGCGCGGCATCTGCACCGTTCCGTACGTGCGCCAGCGTGATGGTGCCGAGGTGTTCTTCCCGGTCAACATCATCAGCAACCTCTACGTCAGCAATGGCATGTCGGCCGGCAACACACCCGCCGAGGCCCGCGCCCAGGCGCTGTCGGAAATCCTCGAACGCCACGTCAAGTTCAAGGTGATCGCCGAAGGCCTCTGCCTGCCGGAGGTGCCGGAAGAAGTCATCGCCCGCTACCCGACCATCGCCGCCGGCATTGCCGGCCTGCGCGACGCCGGTTTCGGCATCCTGGTCAAGGACGCCTCGCTCGGCGGCCACTACCCGGTGATGTGCGTGACCATGCTCAACCCGCATGACCAGGGCGTCTTCGCCAGCTTCGGCGCCCATCCGCGCTTCGAAATCGCCCTCGAACGGGCATTGACCGAACTGCTGCAAGGCCGAGCCCTGGAAGCACTCGACGGCTTTCCGCCGCCCGGCTTCGACCTCGACGAAGTCGCCAGCGCGCCGAACATCGAAATCCACTTCGTCGACTCGAGCGGCATCGTGCACTGGAACTTCTTCAACGAAAACGCCGATTTCGAA
>DATIUN010000300.1:0-4346 GCA_035466795.1 Azonexus sp.
TCGATCTCGCCCTTTTCATTCGAAGTACGTTTTTTTCGGTGGTAGAGGTGTTGCTCGAGATCCTTGAGCAGACGGATGGCGGCGGCAGCTGAAAGCGTGCGTCCGAGCTTCAGCGACTCCGGCGACTCGCCGGCTTCGAGAAGCTTGGTGCGCTGGGCAAGCTTGTGGGCGACCGAGCGCTGGTTGAGATAAAGCGGAATGCCGCTCGGCAGGTCGCTGCCGAGGAGCTGCGTCAGGTCGAGCGTGTAAATTTCCCTGGCATCGGGCGCCTCGTTCTGGAAGCTCACCAGTTCACGCCAGCGACTGAAGACGCGATTGACGACCGGCAGCTGGCTGGCCGTCAGGTGGTAGGGGTCGATGGCGCGCATCAGGAGGGCCCAGGCCAGTTGCCCGGAAATGCTGCCCTTGCCGTTTTTCGGGAAATCCGGGTCGGCGACTGGCTTGCGCAGGATACTGTTGAGTTCCGCCGCAGCCAGCACTGAAACAAGCAATTGATCGAGCAGCCGCGGACAGGTCCGGGCAGCCAGAAAATGGCAATACTGGGCCATCCGCAACGCGGCGGCGGCCCGATGCAGCGGCAGGACGCGGTTTGCCGGCGTGCACTGCGGCACCAGACGCAGGTAGGCAATGCCGAGTCGCGCCCACAACTGATGGGTGATTTCGAAGCTACGTTCTTCGTCGGCAAGCAGTGGCAGGGCTTTGCGCGTGAATTGCGCTTCCAGGAGAGGCTGGAGCGGCACGGCGGCGGAGCGCAGCAGGCTGAGCAAGGCGACTGCCTGGGCGGCGGGAATGGAAGCGCCGTCGATCGCCTGGACCTGTTCGAGTAGCGCGGAGAAAAACGCCAGCGGTGGCGCCGATGCCTGTGTGGCAAGCCAGGCTTGCGCCGACCCGGCATCCTTGAAAGCCGGCGCAATATCGCGATGGGGCTCGGGCAGACGGAGCCAATGCATGGCAGACCCTTTCAGATTATGCGGTGACGATGGACGGATCCGAGCATTATCTGTGCGAATCGCTCGAATTGGATAATGAATTTCGCCGACCTGCAGACCTTTGTGGCGTTAAAGCCGCGAATCTCAGCCCAGGATGCGGATTGCCGCCGTTGGGCAGGGGCCGACGCAGGCGCCGCAGCCGGTACACAGCGCGTTGTCGATAGCCGGCAGCGGACAGTTGCCCAGGCGAGGCGCAAAGTGGATGGCGCGCACATCGCAGAAATCGCCGCAGACCCGGCATTCGACGCCGCGTTTCGGCAGGCAGGCGTCGCCGACGGCTGCCTTGTACGGCCACGCCGGCAGTCCCCCGGCGCGGACCAGCGCCAGCGGTTGGCATGCGGTCGCACAATCGCCGCAGAAAGTACATTCGTGCTGGCTGAAATCGACGGTGGGAAAACCGCCGTCCCCGGCGACCAGAATTTTCTGCGGACAGGCGCTCAGGCAATTGCCGCAGCGAGTACAGCGGTCAACGAAATCCGTTTCAGGCAAGGCCCACGGCGGCCGGATTTCCGCCTTGGGGCGGGGGCGACCGCGCAAGAAGCCGCGCCGGCTGGCGTCGACCATCGCGGTCGCCTATTTTGCCTGTTTCATCTTGTCGATGCCGCTGCGCAGCATCTGGTCGATTTCCGAACCGGGTTCGACCTGGGGCAGCAAGGCTTCCCAGTAGGCGATGCCTTTCTTGTTGTCGCCGGCTTCCATGGCGGCGGCGCCGGCGAGGAACAATGAGTGCGGGTGTTGCGGGTCGATTTTCAGGGCGCGCTCGACCAGTTGGCTTGGCTTCCCCGTGAGCCCGTTGCCGGTGGCCATGGCGATGGTCTCCGCGTAGCTGGCGAGCAGTTCGGGATCGTCGTTGATGACTTTTTCCGCCTTGCCGTAGGCTTCGGCCGCTTCCGCGTAACGGCCCATCGTCTTGTAGGAACGCGCCAGCATCAGCCAGCCCTGCATGTTGTCCGGATTGGCCTCCATGCGCGCCGCCAGTTTGGCCACCATGTCGTTGATCTGTTCCTGAGTCATTTGTGGCGGTGCGGCGATCCGCGTCGGGTCGAGCGCGTTCGGGTTGCCGAGCATGCCGTACCCGAGCACGGCGAGAACCGGCATCAGCACCAGAATGGCGACCGCCAGCTTGCGGCTCGGGCCGTGCGTGCCGGGTGTCGTGGCGGCGGCGTCGGGTTCAACTTCTTCGAGTAGCCGCCGTTGCAGTTCGCGCTTGGCCTGTTCGAAATCGCTCTCGGCCAGTGAGCCTTCGCTCTTCTCGCGCTCCAGCTCAGCTAGTTGGTCACGGAAAATCGCCAGATTGGCTTGCTTGCGATCCGCCTTGCCCGCCGATGGGCGCAGGCCAAGCCACAGCGGCGGCAGAATGAAGGCGGCGGCCACGATAACGAGCAGGGTGGCGAAAATGGCAAACTGGGTCATTTGGTATCGCCTTCCTTGAGCAGTGCGTCGGCACGGCCGGCTTCGGCAGCGGAGAGCGGCCGGTCTTCGGCCATGCGCCGGGCGCGCTGGCGCAGGTAGCGCTGCAGCGCGAAGAGGCCGAGCAGCAGCAAGGCGATCGGGCCGCCCCAGAGGAGCAGCGTGATGCCCTTGACCGGCGGCCGGTAAAGCACGAAATCGCCGTAGCGGGTAACCATGAAATCGATGATTTCCTTGTCCGTCTTGCCGGCCTGGATCATGCCGCGGATTTCACGGCGCAGGTCCTGCGCCAGTTCGGCGTTGGAGTCGGCAATGTTCTGGTTCTGGCAGACCAGGCAGCGCAGTTCTTCGGAAAGGTGCTGCAGGCGCTTCTCGGCGACCGGATCGGCGGCGATGGCGGCTTCGGTGGTGCTGGAAGCGATCGCTGCGGTCGACCCCATAAAAATGGCAAAAACAAGGGTGATACTGAGGCTACGGAGGTTCATTTGTTGAGCTCCGCCAGCAGCGGCATGATCTTGTTGCCGAGCACGTCCGGGCTGATCGGTCCGGTGTGCTTCATGCGGATGATTCCGGCCTTGTCGATGACATAGGTTTCCGGCACGCCATAGACGCCGTAGTCGATGCCGACGCGGCCATCGAGGTCCATCACGGTCAGCTTGTACGGGTCGCCGTGCTGGGTGAGCCAGGTATTGGCACGCTGGAAGGCGAGTTTCTTTTCGTCTTCGGCCGACATCTTGCTCATGTCGAAGCCGCCGTCGCCGCGTACTTCCTTGTAGTTGAGCCCGATCAGCGGTACGTCGACCTTCTTCGAGAAGTCGACCAGCACCGGATGCTCGGCGCGGCAGGAAACGCACCACGACGCCCAGACGTTGAGCAACCAGACCTTGCCCTGCATGTCCTTGGGGCCGAGGGTCTTGTCCGGCGTCGCCAGGATGGGCAGGTTGAAGGTCGGGGCCGGCTTGCCAACCAGCGGCGATGGCACGTCGCGCGGGTTCAGGCCGAGGCCGATGGCGAGCAGGGCGACGAGGGCGGCGAAGCCACCCAGTATCCAGTAGTAACGATTCATGCTTGTTGGGTTCCGGCCGGAGTTTTGACTGACGACGAGGCGCGCGCCTTGACGCGGTAGCGGCGGTCGAGCATGGCCAGCAGGCCGCCGAGCGCCATCAGCACGCAGCCGCCCCAGATCCAGTCGACGAAGGGTTTGTAATAGACGCGCACCGCCCATTCGCCTTCCGGCTTGTCGCGGTCGATCGGTTCGCCGAGCGAGACATAGACGTCACGCAGGAAGCCGGCGTCGATGGCGGCTTCGGTCATCGGCATGGCCGAGGAGTGATAGTTGCGTTTTTCCGGATTCATCTTGCGCAGGAATTTGCCGTTGACCGCAAGATCGAAATCGCCCTGCGCCGCGACGTAATTGGGTCCTTCGACCGCCCTGACGCTGTTGAATGTAAAGTGATAGCCCGCGACATCGACGCTTTCGCCCGGCGCCATCTTGATGTCCATTTCTTCCTGGAAGCTGCTGACCATGGTGACGCCGACGACGAAGACGGCAATCCCGATGTGGGCCACGTTCATGCCGACGAAACTGCGTGGCTGCTTCAGTGCGGCGCTCAGGAAGGATTGTCCGCCCTGCGTGTGGCGGACGCGCTGAACGAAATTGAGGATCGAGGACAACGTCACCCAGGCCGCCATCAGCAAGCCGAGCGCGGTCAACGGCGTCCAGGTGCCATAAACGAAGGGCAGGGCGATGGCGACGACCAGTGCCGCGGCAAAGGCCCAGCGCAGGGTACGCAGGATTTCGCCGATCGACGCTTCCTTCCAGCGGGCGAATGGTCCGATGCCCATCAGGAACAGAACGGGCGTCATGACCGGCACGAACACCGCATTGAAGTAGGGTGGGCCGACTGAAATCTTGCCGACGCCCAGCGCATCGATCAGCAGCGGATA
>DATIUN010000301.1:0-5379 GCA_035466795.1 Azonexus sp.
CGTCGCGCTGACGCGGAACCCGCTGCTTTAGGCTCGGGGATTCATCAGTGCCTTGAGGCCGGGGACATTGAGAATCCGGATGTGCTTCTGCTGGACGGCGATGTAGCCTTCTTCCTGGAAGCGCGAGAAGGAGCGCGACACGGTTTCCAGCTTGAGGCCGAGGTAGCTGCCGATTTCCTCGCGCGTCATGCGCAGGTAGAACTCGGCATGCGAGAAGCCGCGCGCCGTGAAGCGCTGCGACAGGTTGAGCAGGAAGGCGGCCAGGCGCTCTTCGGCGCGCATCGTGCCGAGCAGCATCATGACGCCGTGGTCGCGCACGATCTCGCGGCTCATCACCTTGTGGAAATGATGCTGCAGGGTGTGAATCTCGCGCGACAGGCTTTCCAGTCGCGGGAAGGGAATGGCGCAGACTTCGCTGTCTTCGAGGGCGATGGCGTTGCAGGTGTGGTGTTCGGTGCTGATGCCGTCGAGGCCCAGCAATTCGCCGGCCATCTGGAAGCCGGTGACCTGCTCGCGGCCGTCCTCGATCAGGACGTCGGTCTTGAAGAAGCCGCTGCGGATCGCATAGATCGCATCGAACGGCGCGCCGGAACTGTATAGGCGGTCGCCGCGCTTGAGGCGGCGGCGAATCGAGACCAGATCGTCAAGCCGCTTGAGTTCATCGTTGGTGAGGCCGAGCGGCAGGCACAGTTCGCGCAGATTGCAGTTCGAACAGGCGGTCTTGAGGATCGACAGGGAGATGGCGTTGCCGGAGGATTCGGAAGGCATCAGCAACCTGCGTAAGCTTGATCCAAGTCAACCGTGTTTTCGCAGCTTTTGACCATAATCCAGCCTACTCTTGGTGGCATGTTTAATGAATTTTGCAACTGAAAACCTCGTCTTTGATCCACAGATCATTCGCCGCTTCGATGTAAACGGCCCCCGCTATACGTCCTACCCGACCGCCGACCGCTTCGTCGAGGCTTTCGATTCGGACGCAGCCAAACTCTGGCTCGGCAAACGCACCATCGGCGGTATCAGCCGTCCGCTCTCATTATACTTCCACATCCCGTTCTGCAATACCATTTGCTACTACTGCGCCTGCAACAAGATCATCACCAAGGACCACGGGCGCAGCGCCAAGTACCTCAAATATCTGGCCAAGGAAGTCGCCCTGCAGAGCCAGTCGCTCGACGGCGAGCACGAGGTGATTCAGCTGCACTGGGGCGGCGGCACGCCGACCTTCCTGTCGCATGACGAAATGCGCGCGCTGATGGACACCACGCGCCAGCATTTCAAGCTGCTCGACGGCGGCGAGTATTCGATCGAGGTTGACCCGCGCAAGGTCGACCGGGCGACCGTGGCGCTGCTCGGCGAACTCGGCTTCAATCGCATGAGCGTCGGCGTCCAGGACTTCGACGAGCGCGTGCAGATCGCGGTCAACCGTGTCCAGAGCGAGGAAGAGACTGCCAACGTGATCGATGCGGCCCGTGCCAACGGCTTCAAGTCGGTTTCCATCGACCTGATCTACGGCCTGCCGCACCAGACGGTGATGGGCTTCAACCGTACCCTGGAGCGCGTCCTGGCCATGGACCCGGAGCGCCTGTCGATCTACAACTACGCGCACCTGCCCAGCCTGTTCAAGCCGCAGCGCCGGATCGCCGAGTCCGACCTGCCGTCGGCCGATACCAAGCTGCAGATCCTCGCGCTGGCGATCAAGAAGCTGACCGAAGCCGGCTACGTCTTCATCGGCATGGACCACTTCGCCAAGCCCGACGACGAGCTCGCCGTCGCCCAGCGCCAGGGGCGCCTGCACCGCAATTTCCAGGGCTACTCGACCTACGCCGATTCCGACATGCTGTCCTTCGGCATTTCGTCGATCGGCAAGGTCGGCCCGACCTACAGCCAGAACGTCAAGACCCTCGACGAATACTACGACCGCCTCGACGAGCAGATGCTGCCGGTGTTCCGCGGCATCGAGCTGAACGCCGACGATATTCTCCGGCGCTCGATCATCCAGGCGCTGATGTGCCACTTCGAACTGTCGATCGAGTCGATCGAGAGCGCGCACCTGATCGATTTCCACAAGTATTTTGCCGCCGAACTCGACGATCTCAAGGAAATGGAGCGCGCCGGCCTGCTCAAGATCGAGCCCGAGTGGATCACCGTGCTGCCGCCGGGGCGCATGCTGGTGCGCGTCATCGCCATGGCTTTCGACCGCTACCTGCGCGCCGATCGCCAGCGGACCCGTTATTCCAAGGTGATCTGAGACGCGGCAACTAGGGAAGGGGAGGCAGTGAGGTATCCTTGCGCCGTGATCTCCCGCGTTGCGTTTCCCTATCCCGATGCCTGATTCCGGCTATCTCGCCCTGTTTCTCGTCGGCCTGCTCGGCGGTACCCATTGCGTCGGCATGTGCGGCGGCATTGTCGGGGCGTTGTCGATGGGCGTACCCGCGCGCTGGTCGATGCATCTCGCCTACAACGCCGGACGCATTCTCTCCTACGTCGCCGCCGGCGCCCTGGCCGGCGCGCTCGGCGCGGCCAGCCTGACGCTGGACGGGCAGGCGCCGGTACGCCTCGCCCTCTACCTGCTGGCCAACCTGATGCTGGTGGCGCTCGGCCTCTATCTGCTCGGCGTGACCAGGGCACTGGCCTTCACCGAACGCGCCGGTCAGCACCTGTGGCGCCACATCCAGCCGCTGACGCGGCGCTTCCTGCCGGCGACGACCGTGCTGCAGGCCTTCCCGCTCGGCATCCTGTGGGGCTGGCTGCCCTGCGGACTGGTTTATAGCGCGTTGACGACCGCCCTGAGCGCCGGATCGCCCGGACAGGGCGCGTTGCTGATGCTGGCGTTCGGACTGGGAACATTGCCAAATCTGCTGCTGGCGGGCATTCTGCTGGCAAGGCTCAACGAATTTGTCCGGCGGCCGGTCGTGCGCATTGCCTCGGGCCTGCTGGTGTTGGGGTTCGGCATCTACGGACTGATCGGCCTGATGCGTTTGCTGCACTGGATCTAGGAGAAAGCGATGACCATCAAAATCCTGTTGCCCGTCGATGGCTCCGATTGCGCTTTGCGCGCGGTCGGCCATCTGATCGCGCATACGGCCTGGTTTCGGGATGTGCCCGAGATTCACCTGCTGCATGTTCAGCCGCCGATTCCCATCGGTCGTGCCCTCGCGCATGTCAGCAAGGAGACCCTGAACAGCCACTACATGGAGGAAAGCCGTGAGCACCTGCTCGGTGCCCAGCAACGGCTCGATGCGGCCAACCGCTTTCATACCACGCACGTTCATGTCGGCCAGACGGCCGATGTGATCGCCCGGCTGGCCGGCGAACTGAAGTGCGACCTGATCGTCATGGGCAGCCATGGGCGCAGCGGTCTCGCCGGGCTGATCATGGGCTCGGTAGCCAGCCGTGTGCTGCATCTCGCGCCCTGTCCGGTGCTGCTGGTCAAATGAGCGAAGCTGCCGGCTCGGCCCCGGAAGCAGCAGCCGGCACCAGCAACATGGAAACATCGGCTGGCACCGGCCGCGTGGTCGAATTTTCCATTGCCGGCATGACCTGCGCAGCCTGTTCGGCGCGCCTGGAAAAGGTGCTCAACCGCCAGGCGGGGATAGAGGCCAACGTTAATCTGGCCGCCGAGCGGGCGCGTGTGCGGCTCGAGGGCGCGGCGGACGAGGCGGCAGTGATCGCTGCGGTCGCCAAGGCCGGCTTTACTGCCAGCGTCGTTGACAAGGACACGCGGGGGCGGGAAAAAGCGCGCCGGCAGGCCGATTACCAGCGCGAAATCCGCCGCTTCTGGATTGCCGTGGCGCTGACGTTGCCGCTGGTCGGGCAGATGTTCTTCATGTTCGGGGGTGGACATCACCATCCCGAATTGCCGCGCTGGTTGCAGTTTGCGCTGGCGACGCCGGTTCAGTTCTGGATCGGCTGGCGCTTCTACGATGGCGCCTGGAAGGCCTTGCGCGGTGGGGGCGCCAACATGGATGTGCTGGTTGCGCTCGGCACCAGCATGGCCTGGGGATTCTCGACGGTGGTCACGCTGTTCGGACTCGATCAGCACGTTTATTTCGAGGGCGGCGCGGCCGTCATCACCATGGTGCTGCTCGGCAAGCTGCTCGAGGCGCGGGCCAAGGCACGGACTTCCGAGGCGATCGAATCGCTGATCAGGCTGCAGCCGAAGACGGCGCGCATCGAGCGCGACGGTCAGTGGGTCGAGATCGCCGTCGATGCCCTGATGCCTGGCGATGTCTTCATGGTTCGCCCCGGCGAGAGCGTGCCGGTCGATGGCGAGGTGGTCGACGGCGCCTCCAGCATCAACGAAGCGATGCTGACCGGCGAGAGCATGCCGGTCGGCAAAGCGGCGGGCGACAAGGTGTTCGCGGCGACCGCCAACGGCCAGGGCGTCCTGCATTGCCGGGCGACCGGCGTCGGCGAACAGACGCTGCTGGCCGGGATCATTCGTCTGGTCGGCGAGGCACAGGGCTCGAAGGCGCCGGTGCAGCGCCTGGCCGACCGGATCTCGGCGGTTTTCGTGCCGGTGGTTTGTGCCATCGCGCTGGTGACCTTGATCGGCTGGTGGCTGCATGCCGGCGATTTCGCCGAAGCGCTGGTCAATGCCGTCGCCGTGCTGGTCATCGCCTGCCCGTGCGCGCTCGGGCTGGCGACGCCGACGGCGATCATGGTCGGCACCGGGCAGGGCGCCCGCGCCGGCATTCTGGTCAAGAATGCCGAGGCGCTCGAACGTGCGGAAAAGATCACCGTGCTCGCCCTCGACAAGACCGGCACCCTGACCCGCGGCGAACCGCAGGTGACCGACGTCGTGGCGCTGGCCGCCGACGGCGATTCCGCGTTGCGCCTGGCGGCGGCGCTCGAACAGGGTTCGGAACATCCGCTGGCGCGCGCCGTTCTGGCCAGGGCTGGCGCGGTCGACCTGCCAAAAGTGGCAAATTTCAACGCGATGCCGGGCCATGGCGTTTCCGGCGAAATCGACGGGCGCGTGTTGCGCCTCGGCGCGCCGGCTTGGCTGGGCATGGCCGACGATCCGGCGGTGCTCGGCCTGCAGGCGACAGGCAAGACCGTCGTCGTGCTGGAAGAAAACGGCACGGCGCTGGCACTGCTCGCCATCGCCGATGCCCTGCGGCCGACGTCGCGGGTGGCGGTCGAACGGCTGCGCGCGCGCGGCATTCGGGTCGTCATGCTGACCGGCGACAACGCGGCGACGGCGGCGGCGATCGCCCGCGAAGCGGGCATCGACGAATTCCGTGCCGGCATCCTGCCCGGCGCCAAGGCGGCGGCCGTCTCCGAACTGAAAGCGGACGGCGGGCTGGTGGCGATGGTCGGCGACGGCATCAACGATGCACCGGCGCTGGCCGCCGCCGATGTCAGCTTCGCCATCGG
>DATIUN010000302.1:0-11689 GCA_035466795.1 Azonexus sp.
AACAATCTGCAGGCCGGTCCGAACATCAACGAGGAACTCTTTCCGGGCTGGCGCAATCCGGAAACCTTCATCGTCATTTCCGATCCTTACCCGACGGTATCTGCGGTTTCTGCCGATCTTGTCCTGCCGACCGCGATGTGGGTGGAAAAGGAAGGGGCTTACGGCAATGCCGAGCGGCGCACCCAGTTCTGGCGCCAGCAGGTCAAGGCGCCGGGTGAGTCGCGTTCCGACCTCTGGCAGGTCATGGAGTTTTCCAAGCGCTTCAAGGTCGAGGATGTCTGGCCGGCGGAACTCGTCGCCAAGGCACCCAAGCTGAAGGGCAAGACGCTCTACGATGTCCTCTACGCCAATGGCGTGGTCGACAAGTACAAGGTCAGCGAAACGGCGGCCGGATTCGACAATGACGAATCCAAATATTTTGGCTTCTACGTTCAGAAAGGGATGTTCGAGGAATACGGACCGTTCGGGCGCGGCCACGGCCACGATCTGGCGCCGTTCGATACCTACCATCAGACGCGTGGCCTGCGCTGGCCGGTGGTCGATCTCAAGGAAACGCTGTGGCGCTTCCGCGAAGGCTACGATCCATACGTGAAGAAGGGCGAGGGGGTTGCATTCTACGGTCACAAGGATCGCAAGGCGGTGATCTTTGCGCTGCCCTATCAGCCACCCGCCGAGTCGCCGGACAAGGAATTCGACATGTGGCTGTGCACTGGCCGCGTACTGGAACACTGGCATACCGGCACCATGACCCGACGTGTTCCAGAACTGTACAAGGCTTTCCCGGATGCGGTCGTGTTCATGCATCCCGACGATGCCAAGGCACGCGGACTGCAGCGCGGCATGGAAGTCAAGATCGCTTCCCGCCGCGGCGAGGTCGCCATGCGCGTCGAGACCCGCGGCCGCAACAAGCCGCCGCGCGGCCTGGTTTTCGTTCCGTTCTTCGACGCCGGGCGCCTGGTCAACAAGCTGACGCTGGATGCGACCTGTCCGATTTCCAAGGAAACCGACTACAAGAAATGCGCGGTCAAGGTCGTTCGGGCCTGATTGTCTGATCGTCACGATGAAAACGGCCGCGAGAAAGCGCGGCCGTCAATTGGAGGGTGAAAACATGAGATTTGTCCCTGCTCTGGGCCTGGCGGCCGCAGTGCTCCTGCTGGGAGCGGGCGGTGCCGGCGCACAGGAAAAACTGGAGTCGTTGCGCGGCAATGTGCCAATCGAGCAACTGTCCAAGAACGACAATATGTTCCGTCCGGAAAAGGATCAGGATCTTATTCCCCGCAACTTCCAGAAGCAGCCGCCGCTGATCCCGCACAGTATCAAGGGCTACAACATCACGCAGAACTTCAACAAGTGCATGGACTGCCACTCGAAGGAGCGCGCAGAGGAAACCGGCGCCACCAAGGTGGCCAAGTCGCATTACCTGGACCGGGAAGACAAGAAACTGTCCAATATCTCCCCTCGCCGTTACTTCTGCATGCAGTGCCACGTGCCGCAATTCGATGCCAAGCCGCTGGTCGAGAATACCTATAA
The DNA here is from genome assembly GCA_035466795.1 of Azonexus sp. Classification (GTDB taxonomy): domain Bacteria; phylum Pseudomonadota; class Gammaproteobacteria; order Burkholderiales; family Rhodocyclaceae; genus Azonexus. The sequence goes on from DATIUN010000302.1 coordinate 1,531, forward strand.
GCCTGCAGCGAAGAAGGGGGAATGATGAGTCTCAAAAAATTTATGCCCGCCTGGGTAAAGCGTGTCGGTCTGGTGACGGTGATTCTGCTGTTTGGCGCCGGCATCGTTTTCTGGGGAGGCTTCAACTGGGCGCTCGAGGAAACCAACAAGGAGTCGTTCTGCATTTCCTGTCACGAAATGGAGGAGAACGTCTTCAAGGAATACCAGAATACGATCCACTACACCAACCGTACCGGGGTTCGCGCGACCTGCCCGGACTGTCACGTGCCCAGGGAATGGGGGCCGAAGATGATCCGCAAGATAAAGGCCTCCAATGAGATCTGGCACAAGTTGCTGGGCACCATCGATACGCCGGAGAAGTTCAATGCCAAGCGCGGCGAACTGGCGCAACACGAGTGGGACCGCATGAAGGCCAACAACTCCCAGGAATGTCGCAACTGTCACCGTTACGACTACATGGATTTCACCGAACAGGGTAACCGTGCCGCCCGTGAGCACCCCAAGGCGTTTGCCGCAGGCAAGACCTGTATTGACTGCCATAAGGGCATCGCCCACCAGTTGCCGCCAATCGACCAGAAGATTGGAGCGCGCAATGAAGGCGCGACCGCGATCTCGCACGGTGAGAAGCCGGAAGACAAGGGCGCCGACGAGAAGAAGTAGATTTTTCATTTCCAGCGATAAGCCCCGGCCGCGCGCCGGGGTTTTTTATGCGCCGGTTGCGGTCGACGTGTGCGAAAGGCACAAATTCAGGGCGCCGGCATCAAATATCCCTGATGGCATCAGCACTTATGCGGAAAATGTGCTACTTTTGCCGTGCTGCCGTGCCAACGGCCAGTTCTCTTAAACCTAAGTAGTTAACAGGAGGCACTTAGATGAATAAATCCGAGTTGGTCGAGGTTGCTGCACAAGAAGCTGGTATTACCAAGGCTGCTGCTGACAAGGCGCTGTCGGCCATTATTGCTGCGGTCGTCAAGACGGTCTCGAAAGGGGAGTCTGTCACGCTGGTTGGTTTCGGCACCTTCAAGTCGGCCAAGCGCGCTGCGCGCACCGGCAAGAATCCGAAAACCGGCGCCACGCTGAAGATCGCGGCCACGACGGTGCCAAAATTTACCGCCGGTACCGCCTTCAAGGCTGCTGTCGCTCCGAAGAAAGCCGCTGCCAAGAAGAAATAAGCGGCATCACCCAATGCGGGGCCCGTGGCAAACGGGTTCCGCCTTTTTAGTTTGCAATGAACGATCAGAATCCAGAAAATCCTCCCCCCATCCAGCAGTCGGCACTACCCGCCAACGACAACCGGCGTCGTCTGCGCGAGTTGCTCTCTATCCCCGAGCGGGACAGAACCGACGAGCAGTGGGATGAAATCGTCGAGCTCGAAATCCAGCTCGCACCGGGCAATCGCATTTCGGCTTCCGAGCACGGTGGCGGTCCGGGTGGCGGTGGCGGCGGCATGGGCCACAACAAGCCGTCCGGCCAGCCCAAGAAGCACCGGCCGCGCGGCAATAACAACAATCGCCGGCCGCGACCCAACAAGCCGACCGGCAATCCGGTCTGAGCCTTGCGCCACATGTACTGACACGGCAATTCGCCGCAATGCAGCAGTTTGACCTGATCATCGTCGGTGGCGGACTCGCCGGCGCAAGCCTTGCCATCGCCCTGCGCGATACGCCCTTGCGCATTGCGTTGGTCGAGCATCAGCCGCCGCGGCGTCCGGAAGGATGGGATGCGCGCGTCTATGCCATCAGCCCGGCCAACGCTGCCTTCCTCGAACGGATCGGGGCCTGGCGGCATCTCGATGGCGAGCGCATTTCTCCGATTCGTGCCATGGATGTGCATGGCGATGCCGGCGGCCACCTCGCGTTCTCGGCCTATGAAGCCGGTGTTCCTGAACTCGGCTGGATCCTCGAATCGTCGCTGATGGCCTGCGAGTTCTGGGAGAGCGCCAAGCGCCAGGGCAATCTGACGCTGTTCTGCCCGGCTGCTTGCGAGCGACTGGATTTCGCCGCCGACGCCGTTACGCTGGCACTGACCAACGGAAATACATTGTCCGGGCGTCTGCTGGTGGGTGCCGACGGGCGCGATTCCTGGGTGCGCCGGAGCGCCGGCCTGGCGGCGATCGACACCCCGTATGGTGAGAAGGGCGTGGTCGCCAACCTGGCGACCGAAAGGCAACACCGCAACATCGCCTACCAATGGTTTTCCGACGCTGGCGTGCTGGCCTATCTGCCGCTGCCGGGGAACCGTATTTCCATTGTCTGGTCGACTAGCGATGACCATGCCGATGAACTCTGCGCCCTGCCTGAAGAAGATTTCTGCGCGCGCGTTGCCGAGGCTGGCGGGCAGGCCCTCGGGCGACTCGAGCTGCTTACCCCGCCGGTCGCGTTCCCGTTGCGCCTCATCCGCGTTCCGCAAACCGTGGCGCCGCGCCTGGCACTGGTCGGTGATGCGGCACATGGCATACACCCGCTGTCCGGCCACGGGATCAATCTCGGCTTTCAGGATGCCAGCGAACTCGCGACGCTGCTGGCCGGTGTCGAGCCGTGGCGCGACATTGGTGACCAGCGTTTGCTGCAGCGCTACCAGCGCGCGCGCCGCGAGGAAACCGTATTGATGCAGACGACTACCGACGGCCTGCGCCGGTTGTTCAGGGCGTCGCCGCCCGGGTTGCGCGATTTGCGCAATCTCGGGCTGAACCTTACCAACGGATTGCCATTTGTCAAAAATGCCCTGGTGCGCTACGCACTGGGTGCCTTCTAGGAGAATTGAATGTTGAAAAAACTACTGCCGCTCGCGCTCGCCTCACTGTTCATCGCGACGGCAAGCGCCGATGAGGCGGAAATCAAGAAGGCCATGGAGGCCAAGCTCGGCGCCAAGGTGGAAAGCGTGAACAAGTCGGGTTATCTCGGTCTTTACGAAATCTACGTCGACGGCAACATTCTCTATACCGACGAAAAAATGACCGCTTTCATTGCCGGCGGTCAGTTGATCGAAGGCAAGACGATGAAGAACGTCACCGAGGAGCGCATGCGCAAGCTGACTGCGATCAAGTTCGCCGACCTGCCGCTGGATCGCGCGATCAAGCAGGTGCGCGGCGACGGAAAGCGCGTGCTGGCGACCTTCGAGGATCCCAATTGCGGCTACTGCAAGCGGCTGGCCAAGGACTTGCAGAAACTCGACAACGTGACGATCTACACCTTCCTCCTTCCAATTTTGTCCGAAGATTCACTCAAGAAATCGAAGCAGATCTGGTGTGCCGCCGACCGCTCCAAGGCCTGGAACGACTGGATGGTCGAGGGTCGGGCACCGGCGGGCAAGGATGACTGCGACACCTCGGCCATCACCAAGAATCAGGAATTCGGACGGCGCCTCAGCATCAGCGGCACGCCGACCATGTTCTTCGCCGACGGCGAACGGGTTCCGGGGGCGATGCCCTTGCCGAAAATCGAGCAGAAACTTAGCCAGCTGAAGTAGTCGCACCCATGAATGGCGGCCCTCCCCGCGGGAGGGCCGCTACCCCCTTGCCCGTTGCAAGGGGTGCCCGGGTCGCTGATCCGGGCTGCCGACCTGCCATGGTTGCCGTCGGCCACCGCCAAAAAAGTCTCCACCACGTCTTTACACGCCGGCATAACCGGCCGTGCGCACGCTGGCTTGTCCGACTCCTTATAAGTCACTTTAAGAGTCGTTTTATTGCCATTGATTTTTAAGGTTATTTTTACCACAAAATCGCCACGGAAAGCGCACCTAAGTCCTTGTTGTGTATGAAAAAATTCCCGTTTTTTCTATTGACGGCACCAAATTCATGTCTTAAAGTGGGAAAACGTGTCGAAAAGTGGGAAAACGGGGAGGGTGGCGGGAATGTTCGAGGGGGCTGCGGCACTCAATCTGGATGCAAAGGGGCGGCTTGCCATACCGGCAAGGCATCGCGAGACCCTGCTTGCCGCCGCCGAAGGTTCGCTGGTCCTGACCGCGCATCCGCACCGCTGCCTGCTGCTTTACCCGGCGCCGGCCTGGCAGCCGATCCGTGACCAGGTGCTCAAGGCGTCCAGCCTCGATCCGCGTGCCGCTTCGATCAAGCGCGTGCTGGTCGGCAACGCCCGTACCGAAGAACTCGACACCGCCGGTCGGCTTCTGGTCGCTCCCGAACTCCGTGAATACGCACAATTCCAGAAAACGGTCTTTCTGGTCGGCATGGGCTCGCATTTCGAGATCTGGAGCGAAGCGGGCTGGAAACAGCAGAACGATCTGGCAGCGGAAGCGTTACTTGGCGATTTGCCGCCCGGCCTCGGGGATCTGGTGCTGTGACGCGCAGTGCCGCCCATGTGACGGTGCTGCTCGAAGAGGCGGTCGAAGCCCTGGCGATCAAGGCCGACGGGGTCTATATGGACGCCACCTTCGGACGCGGCGGCCATAGCCGCCGGATTCTTGCCGAACTCAATGAAAAAGGCCGCCTGATCGCGGTCGACCGCGACCCGGATGCGATCGATGCCGGGCGCGCCATCAATGATTCGCGCTTTCGTCTGGTCCATCGCGCTTTCGGGGAGATTGCCGAAGCGGCGCACGAGGCAGGCGCATACGACGTCGACGGCATCCTGTTCGATATCGGTGTTTCGTCGCCGCAGATCGACGATGGCGAACGCGGCTTCAGTTTTCGCCATGACGCACCGCTCGACATGCGCATGGATACGACGCAGGGGGAGACCGCAGCCGAATGGCTGGCGCGGGCTGAAATCAGGGAAATTACGGAGGTCATCAGGGATTATGGCGAAGAACGGTTTGCTTTCCAGATTGCAAAGAAGGTTGTGGCTGCTCGGCTCGAACAGCCAATTGTCACAACAGGCCAGTTTGCGGCGCTCGTACGCGCGACCGTGCGCACCCGTGAACCAGGGCAGGACGCGGCGACGCGCAGCTTTCAAGCTCTACGGATTCATACCAATCAGGAGCTCGGCCAACTGGAAATAGCCTTGCCGCAGGCGCTCGATTTGCTCAAGCCGGGTGGGCGCCTGGTGGTGATTTCCTTTCATTCGCTGGAGGACCGCATCGTCAAGAATTTCATGCGCGAGCAGTCGACCGCCGATTCCCTGCCCAAGAATCTTCCCCTGCGCGCCGACCAATTGCCGAAGCCGAAGCTGCGGCTGGTGGGCAAGGCGGTGAAGGCATCCGTCGCCGAGGTCGCCGCCAACCCGCGGGCGCGCAGCGCGGTGATGCGGGTGGCTGAAAAAATCTGATGGTTCGTTTCAACATGCTCCTCCTGCTGATCGTCGTTGTCTGCGCGCTGGGTGTGGTGACCTCCCAGCACCGGGCACGCAAGCTTTTCCAGGCACTCGAGGGCGAGCAGGAACGGGTGCGGCAACTGGATATCGAATACGGACAGTTGCAGCTGGAATTGTCTACCTGGGCGACCCACCCGCGGATCGAGAAAATCGCCCGTGACCGCCTGCACATGGTGACACCGGACGCCGCCGCCCGGGTGGTCGACAAGCCGCTGGCCAAGCCGGCCGCCAAGCCGAAGGGGGGGCGCTGATGGTCGTTCGCCGGCGTCCGCAACGCGGCCATCGTTTCGCCGAGAGTCCGGTCCTGCAGCTGGCCTTGCAGGGTTGGCGCTCGCGTACCGTCGGCCTGTTGCTGATGCTGGCTTTTGCGGCGCTGGTCGGGCGCAGCTTCTACCTGCAGGTCATCAACAATGATTTCCTCCAGGAAAAAGGCGAGTCGCGCTACCTGCGCGACCTCGAGGTGTCCGCGTCGCGCGGCAAGATTACCGACCGCAATGGCGACCTGTTGGCCGTATCGACGCCGATGAAGACGATCTGGGCCATTCCGGGCGACGCGCGGACCATGTCCGGGGCCCAGAAGCAGCAACTGGCAGCCCTCCTCGACATGGGCACGCGCGAACTGGACGGCAAGATCGCGCCCGAAAAGACGTTCGTCTTCGTCAAGCGTCAGGTGCCGCCGGAAACGGCCGAGCGCATCGCGACGCTGAAGCTGCCGGGGATACACCAGGAAAAGGAATACCGCCGCTATTACCCGACCGGCGACATGACCGCCCACATCGTCGGCTTCACCGGGGTGGACGACAAGGGGCTCGAAGGTGTCGAACTGGCCTTCCAGCCGAGCCTGCTCGGGCGTCCCGGCAGTCGTACCGTGATTCGCGACCGCCGCGGCAACATCATCGAGGACATCGGCGCGCTCAAGCCTCCGCAGGACGGCAAGGATGTCCGCCTCGCACTCGATTCAAAGCTCCAGTACCTGGCCTACAGCCAGCTCAAGGCGGCGATCGCCGAGCACAAGGCCAAGGCTGGCGGCATCATCGTCTTCGACGTGCAGAATGGCGAGGTGCTGGCGCTCGCCAACTGGCCGACCTACAACCCGAACAACCGCGAGAACCTGTCCGGCGCGCAACTGCGCAATCGTGCCTTCACCGATACCTTCGAGCCCGGCTCGACGCTGAAGCCGTTTACCGCGGCGCTCGCCATGGAAACCGGCAAGTTCCGCCCCGACACGGTGATCAACTGCGCGCCGGGCCGCCTGACGATCGGCAACGCCACGATTTCCGATGCGCATCCGCATGGCGCGCTGACGGTCGCCCAGGTGATCGAGAAGTCGTCCAACGTTGGCGTCACCAAGATGGCGCTGACCCTGCCGTCGAAGGATATGTGGGAGATGTTCGACGCCGTCGGTTTCGGCCAGGTGCCCCAGCTCGGCTTCCCCGGCGAGGTCACCGGCCGCGTCCGGCCGTGGAAGAAATGGCGCCCGATCGAACAGGCGACGATGTCCTACGGACACGGCATCTCCGTCAGCCTGATCCAGCTGGCGCGCGCCTATTCGGTGTTCGCCCGCGATGGCGACCTGATTCCGCTGTCGCTGGTCAAGACCGACCAGCCGACGGTGCGCGGTACGCAAGTCTTCTCGTCAAAGACGGCGGCCGACATGCGCGCCATGCTGGAGATGGCGGCCGGTCCGGAAGGCACGGCGCCTAAGGCGCGCGTGCCCGGCTATCGTGTCGGCGGCAAGACCGGTACCGCGCACAAGCTCGAGGGTGGCCGCTACGCCAACAAGTACGTTTCTGCCTTCGTCGGCTTCGCGCCGGTTTCCAACCCGCGCCTGATCATCGCGGTGATGATCGACGAGCCGAGCGCCGGCCAGCACTACGGCGGGGCCGTGGCGGCGCCGGTGTTCTCGCAGGTGATGGGCGCCTCGCTGCGTACCCTGGGTATTCCCCAGGACGCGCCGGTCCAGGTGGCCGATGCCGCCATGAGCAAGGGGCGCCTGTGAGCCGGGTTGCCGAAATCCTTGCGCGTCTGGCCGGCATCGGCATCGTGCCGACCGGGGTCGCCGACGACAGTCGTCAGGTACGACCGGGAGACATTTTCCTCGCCTATCCGGGCGACCTGGCCGATGGCCGTCGCTATATTCCGGACGCCATCGCCCGGGGCGCGGTGGCCGTACTCTGGCAGGCGGGCGGCGATTTTGCATGGAATCCGGCGTTGACCGCAGCCAATCTGCAAATCGATGGCCTGCGGGCGCTCGCCGGACCGCTGGCCCATCTGGTTTGCGGCGAGCCGAGCGCAAGCCTGTCGCTGATCGCCGTGACCGGGACCAACGGCAAGACCACGGTCAGCCAGTTTATCGCCCATGCCGACGAGCGCCGCTGCGCGGTGATCGGCACGCTGGGCGCCGGCTTCCCCGGGGCGCTCGTTGAAACCGGCTTTACGACGCCGGAAGCGACGACGCTGATGCGCCTGCTGGTGGATTTTCGCCATGCCGGCGCCGAAGCCTGTGCGCTCGAGGCGAGCTCGATCGGCATCGAGGAGGGGCGCATGAACGGCGCCCGCGTTGATGTTGCGGTGTTCACCAATTTCACCCGCGACCATCTCGACTACCACGGCAGCATGGAAGCCTATGCTGCCGCCAAGCAGAAGCTGTTTGCATGGCCGGGGCTGCGGACGGCAATCCTCAATCTCGACGATGCATTCGGCCGCCGCTTGAGCGGCGAGACAACGGCGCGTTCGGTGCTCGGCTACGGCATTGGCGGGGAGGGTGCGGTGCGCGCGGAACAACTGGTCGCCACGCCGCTCGGCCAGCGCTTCCGCCTTGTTCTGCCGGATGGCGCTGCCAACGTCGAAACTGCGCTGCTCGGGCGCTACAGCATCTCCAATCTGCTGGCAGTTGCCGCAGTGCTTCACGACGCCGGCGTCGGTGTCGCGGAAGTCGCCCGCCGGCTGGCCGGGCTGACGCCGCCGGATGGCCGCATGGAGCGCCTCGGCGGCGTCGATGAGCCGCTGGTGGTCGTCGACTACGCGCATACCCCGGATGCGCTCGAGAATGTCCTGATCACACTGCGTGCCGTGGCTGGCGCGCGCGGCGGGCGGCTGTGCGTCGTCTTTGGCTGCGGCGGCGACCGCGACAAGGGCAAGCGGCCGCAAATGGGCGAGGTCGCGGCCCGCCTGGCCGATCGCGTGCTGCTGACCAGCGACAACCCGCGCAGCGAGGATCCGGCGGCGATCATTGCCGACATTCGGGCAGGCATGGTGCAAGCCGAATCCGAAGCGGACCGGACGCTGGCAATTCGTCGCGCCATTGCCGAAGCCGGCACCGGCGATGTCGTGCTGCTGGCCGGCAAGGGGCATGAGGCATATCAGGAAAGCGCCGGAATCAGAACGCCGTTCTCCGATCCCGAACAGGCGCGAACAGCGCTTGAGCTGCGCCGTCAGGGCCGGCGGGAGGTGGCTTGATGAACTGGTCGCTCTCTGAGATCCAGCGTGCCACCGGCGGCCGGCTTTGTGGCGATGACCGGGCGATTTCCGGCGTGTCCACCGACACCCGTGCCGTCGCTGCCGGGCAATTGTTCGTCGCGCTGCGCGGCGAGCGTTTCGATGCCCATGACTTCCTCGATCAGGCAATCGCGGCAGGTGCAGCGGCATTGCTGGTGAGCGATGCGGCGCGCGTGCCGGCGGGTGCCACGGCGCTGGTCGTCGACGACACGCGGATCGCCCTCGGCAAGCTGGCGGCTGCCTGGCGCGCCCGCTTTGCAATTCCGGTGATCGCCGTGACCGGCTCGAACGGCAAGACGACGACCAAGGAAATGATCGCCGCCATTCTCAAGGTGCATTTCGGCGACGCCGTGCTGGCTACGCGTGGCAATCTGAACAACGACATCGGCCTACCGCTGACCCTGCTCCGGCTCGACGAAACGCATCAGGCGGCGGTCATCGAGATGGGCATGAACCACCCCGGCGAAATCGCCTATCTGGCGCCGCTCGGCGCACCGAACGTGGCCGTGGTGACCAACGCGCAGCGCGCCCATCTCGAAGGCATGGGCGGCCTGGACGAAGTGGCGCGCGAAAAAGGCAGTATCTACAGCGGCCTCGCCGCGGACGGCATCGCCGTGATCAACGCCGACGACCGTTATGCCGCCTTCTGGCGCCAGATGGCCAGCCATCACCCGATACGTACCTTCGGGATCGAGCAGGCCGCTGATGTGCGTGCAGTTCTTCATCAGCATGGCCTGGAAACACTGCTGGAACTGACGGCGCCGGAGGGCGACACGGAATTCCGGCTGGCTGTCCCCGGGCGCCATAACGCCCGCAATGCGGTTGCCGCTGCCGCTGCCTGCCTGGCTGCCGGCGTTCCGTTGGCAGCGGTAGTGGTCGGGCTGGAACGGTTTTCAGGAGTCAAGGGGCGCCTGCAGGTTCGTCCCGGCCTTGCTGGTGCAGTGGTGCTCGACGATACCTACAACGCCAACCCGGACTCGGTGCGCGCCGGGATCGAGGTGCTGGCCACGACCATCGGCCGCAAGATACTGGTGCTCGGCGACATGGGCGAAATCGGTGAGGCCAGCGGGCAGTATCACGACGAAATCGGCGGCTACGCCAAGAGCCAGGGCGTCGATCTGCTGTTCGCTATCGGCGATGCATGTCAGCAGGCGGTGCGCAACTTCGGCGAGGGCGCCCGGCACTTCACCGACATCGAGAAACTGATTGCCGCGGTTAACAAGGAAATGGGGCCGGAAACCACAGTGCTGGTAAAGGGTTCGCGCTTCATGAAGATGGAGCGGGTGGCGGATGCCATCGTTGCCGGGGAGAAGATCTGATGCTGCTGGCCCTGACCCAATGGCTTGCCCAGGACGTTCGCTTCTTCAACGTCTTCAACTACATCACGCTGCGCA
>DATIUN010000303.1:0-3766 GCA_035466795.1 Azonexus sp.
GTCCTGCAGGATTTTCTCGCTGCGGAATTTATCGCGCCGGTGCACCACGGTCACATGACTGGCGATATTGGCAAGATAGAGCGCCTCTTCGACCGCCGTGTTGCCGCCGCCGATGACGGCGACCGGCTTGTTGCGGTAGAAGAAGCCGTCGCAGGTGGCGCAGGCGGAGACCCCTTTGCCCATGAACGCTTCTTCGGAGGGCAGGCCGAGGTACTGCGCCGAAGCGCCGGTGGCGATGATCAGCGCGTCGCAGGTGTAGGTGCCGGCATCGCCGATCAAGGTAAACGGTTTCTCGGTCAGCCGCGTTGTATGGATATGGTCGAAAATGATTTCGGTATCGAAGCGGCGGGCGTGCGCTTCGAAACGCGCCATCAGGTCAGGGCCCTGGACGCCGTCGACGTCGGCCGGCCAGTTGTCGACCTCGGTTGTCGTCATCAACTGGCCGCCCTGGGCCATGCCGGTGATCAGCACCGGCTTCAGGTTGGCGCGCGCGGCATAGACGGCGGCGGTGTAACCGGCGGGGCCGGAACCGAGAATGATGAGGCGGCTGTGGCTGGGAGCTTGGGGCATGGTGATCCTCGTTTATGGTCGATCGCAAAATTATATCCTCCAACGGCCGCCAGTTTTTTTGGCGTTCCCCTTGAAATTTGCGAATTGAGTTTATAATCTACGCGTAACTCCATGAAGGAAAATGCTTTATGTCCTCCCCAAATGTCGGCCTGAGTCTGGTGGTTCTGCGCAATGTGCCGCTCTTTTCGGGTCTCGATGAGAGCGAGCTTCAGCGCTTGTCGCAAGTGGCGGTGCGTCGGCGTGCCGGGCGCAACGAGCAGGTCGTGCGCGCCGGCGAGGATGCCGAGTCCCTGATCGTCCTGCTGACCGGCCGCGCGAAGGTGACCAATTTCGATGAGGAAGGCCGCGAGATCATTCTCGCCTGGCTCGGTCCAGGCGAATTTTTTGGCGAAATGGGCTTGATCGACGGCAGCCCGCGCTCGGCCAGCGTCGTCGCGGTCGAGCCGTGCGAACTGCTGTCGATCGGCAAGACCGAATTCCAGCGTTGCATGCAGGACAACTTCCAGGTCGCGCAGAAGCTGATGCAGATCCTGGTGCGCCGCCTGCGCGAGGCGGACCGCAATATCGAGAGCCTGGCGCTGCTCGACGTTTATGGCCGCGTTGCGCGCCTCCTGCTCGACCTGTCCGAGGAAGAGGGCGGCAAGCGCCTGGTCAAGCAGAAGATCTCCAAACAGGACATGGCGCGCATGATCGGTGCTTCGCGCGAAATGGTCAGCAAGGTGATGCGCGACCTCGAGGTGGGCGGCTACATCATCAGCAGCGGCGATCAAATCACGATTACCGGAGCCTGACCTTGGGCGTTCGCACTGCCGAGCGCGCAGCGCCGGGCCAGCTACCGGAAAAGATCGGCAAGCTTCTTCAGGAGTCGCGCTGGCTGGCATTGGGCGCGGTCGCGCTGTTCCTGTCGATGGCGCTGTGGGGTTACCACAAGGACGATCCGGGCTGGTCGCACGCCGTCGTTTCCGGAAAGCTGCTCAACCCGACCGGCCAGCTCGGCGCCTGGGTCGCTGACCTGATGTTCTACCTGTTCGGCTTCTCGGCGTGGTGGTGGATCGTTCTGCTGGCCGTGGTCATCTGGTGGGGATTCCGGCGCCTCCATTCGCCGCTTGGCCACGCCGACCGGCGTCCCCTGTACATTGCGCTGACCGGCTTCGTCCTGCTGCTGGTCGCCAGTTCGGCGCTCGAAGCGCTGCGTTTCCACACGCTCAAGGTCGATTTGCCGCTGGCGCCGGGCGGCATGCTCGGGCTGGAGGCGAGCCGCCTGCTCGAACAGCATCTCGGTTATACCGGTTCGACGCTGCTGTTGCTGGCGGCGATGGCGGCCGGCTGGAGCATCTTCTCGGGGATGTCGTGGCTGTGGGCGTTCGAGAGCCTGGGCGGCATGCTCGAAGCGGTCGCCGGCTTTTTCTACGGACTGATGGATTCCTGGCGCGACCGCCGTATCGGGCGCGAAGTCGCTTTGCAGCGCGAGGAGGAGGTCGAAGTCGAGAAACGTCGCGTCGAACTGCACGATCCGATCATCATCGAGACGCCGCCGCCCGAGGTGCCGGTTTCGAAGAAGGCCGAGAAGCGCATCGAGCGCGAGAAGCAGGTGGCCCTGTTCCCCGAGGTCATCATCGGCGGGCAACTGCCGCCGCTGCATCTGCTCGACCCGGCACCGCCGGCGACCGAGACGGTCAGCGCCGAAACGCTGGAATACACTTCACGCCTGATCGAGCGCAAGCTCGCCGACTTCGGTGTGCAGGTCAAGGTTCTGGCGGCGATGCCGGGGCCGGTCATTACCCGTTATGAAATCGAGCCGGCGGTCGGCGTCAAGGGTGCCCAGATCGTCAATCTGGCGCGCGACCTGGCGCGGGCGCTGGCCATGGTCTCGATCCGCGTCGTCGAAACCGTGCCCGGCAAGTCGTGCATGGCGCTCGAACTGCCCAATCCCCGGCGGCAGATGGTCAAGCTCTCGGAAATCATTTCCAGCAAGCCGTACAACGACATGACCAGCCCGCTGACCGTCTGCCTCGGCAAGGACATCGGCGGCCAGCCGGTGGTCGCCGATCTGGCCAAGACGCCGCACCTGCTGGTCGCCGGCACCACCGGTTCGGGCAAGTCGGTCGGCGTCAACGCGATGATCCTGTCGATGCTCTACAAGGCCGAGCCGGATCAGGTGCGCCTGATCATGGTCGACCCGAAGATGCTCGAACTGTCGATCTACGAAGGCATCCCGCACCTGCTGGCGCCGGTCGTCACCGACATGAAACAGGCGGCCAACGCGCTGCACTGGTGCGTGACCGAGATGGAAAAGCGCTACAAGCTGATGTCGGCGATGGGCGTGCGCAACATCGCCGGCCTCAACCACAAGATCAAGGAAGCCGAAAAGCACGGCCAGCACATCCCGAACCCGCTGACCCTGACGCCGGAAGCGCCCGAGCCGCTGAAGACCATGCCCTACATCGTCGTCATCATCGACGAACTGGCCGACCTGATGATGGTCGTCGGCAAGAAGGTCGAGGAGCAGATCGCCCGCCTCGCACAGAAGGCGCGGGCCTCGGGCATCCACCTCGTGCTGGCGACGCAGCGCCCGAGCGTCGATGTGATCACCGGTCTGATCAAGGCCAACATCCCGACCCGCCTGTCCTTCCAGGTTTCCAGCAAGATCGATTCGCGCACCATCCTCGACCAGATGGGCGCCGAAGCCTTGCTCGGCCAGGGCGACATGCTCTACCTCGCCCCGGGCACCGGCTATCCGACCCGCGTCCATGGGGCCTTCGTTTCCGATGACGAAGTGAATCGCGTCGTCGAACACCTGAAGACACTCGGCGCGCCGGAATACGTCGAGGACATCCTCAACGGCAGCGCCGGCGACGATGACGAAGGCGGCGAGGGCGGCAGCGATGGTGGCGACGCCGAGAGCGACCCGCTCTATGACCAGGCCGTCGACATCGTGCTCAAGAACAAGCGCGCCTCGATCTCGCTCGTTCAGCGCCACTTGCGCATTGGCTACAACCGCTCGGCGCGCCTGATCGAAGCGATGGAAAAGGCCGGTCTGGTGTCGTCGATGGATGGACGCGGCGGCCGCGAAGTGCTGGCGCGCCGCGAAGCCGAATGAAATTTGCCCAAAAAACGCTGTTGACCGCGGCAATCGCATTTTTTCCGTTGCTCGCCGAAGCCGGCGCGGTCGACCAGCTGCATCAGTTCCTCAACA
>DATIUN010000304.1:0-5441 GCA_035466795.1 Azonexus sp.
GGCGTGCCAGTGCGAGATCGACCCGGTGGCCGGCAATGCGGCCGACCAGAATCTCATCACCGGCATCGTCGTCCCACGTCTGCGCCACGCCATGGAAATGCAGGACGTAGTGTTCGAGTACGGGGTTGGAATCGGGCCGCAAAACCCATTCAAATTCAAGCGATTCGGTCATCGTGCCAGGCTCCTGCCGATCGGAATGTCGGTGGAGCTTAGTCCATCATCGCGCCACCGAATTTGATCGCTATCAACTCGATCGATCTGCAAATCGTATCACTTGGCAGCGAAAGCAAACGAGACGAAATTCAAAGACGCTTCCGGAACCATCCGTCCTGGCGGTCGCAGTGCATTCCGAATTTTCAGGCGAAGGAACCGGAAAAACCCGCCAGGATGTCGACGCTATCCGCGAAGGGCGTGATCCCGCGTTGCCGATTCACCCGGTCGTAATGGCCGAGGAAAAATCGGATGGGTGGGCTTTACGGATTTTGATTCCGTGACTGACTTGAAGCCGGGAACCGCCAACGACTGTCGCTGGCTCGGGACTCCTGGCGCCGGAATGGCCGGTCAGGCGGCTTTGGCTAGTTGCGCCTGTTCGAGCGCATGCACCAGATGTGGAATTTGTGACAGGGCCGGGGCGCCATCCATCAACAGCGCGATCGGCATGACCTCAAAGATCTCCTCCGGTGTTGCCCCATGTTCAAGGGCCCCTTCCGTATGCAACTCGATCAGCCGGGAATCCTGTTTTACCAAAGCAATGCCCAGCCCCACCAGCTCGCGATAGCGCCGGTCGATACAACCTTTGCTCAAGGAAAACTCACGCCAGGAATCTGTCCAGGCGGTCCACAAGGCGAGGTGACGATGTTCGGGACTGGCTTGAGTGTAAAGCGCCACCTTGCGTACCTGCTGGATTTCAATGTCGGTTGCCCCCATTTTTGTCGCAGCGTCGTGATGAATATCGATGCAACGATGGCAGCCTTTGGCCAGCGCCATGCCCAATGTGATCAACTCTTTGTTCTTGCGGTCGATAAAACCCTTCTTGGTGCTTTCTTGTGAAAGCTCACCGATGATCTCCAGAAACTCGCCCAAGCCATAGGTGCGTGCCTTTTTCAAAGAGCTCAAAAAATTCTGTTCAGTCATGTTCGCTTTCCTTCGTATTCAATGTCATTACGGCCTGGTGGTTTCTGATCCGGACTGCAACGCCAAACTACCGAAAATGGTGCGGCGCAACAAGCCAGGAATTTTCATCCAATGCACCAGTTATTCTCATGTATGCGGCTCATTGCTTGGCGCTGACATACCACTTCAACAAATATTTACCTGAAATCTCTGCTTGAAAGAGGTGAATTTCTTCAAAACTCCGAAAAAATAATTGCTCTGCAAAGTCGTGGCCTTTCATGGCAGGTGTTAATCTGCCGATATCGCTGCGTCGCAACATGGGCGTTTGCCCATTGGACGATCAAGAGTCTTACGCTATGGTCTATCGACTCCCCCCGTTGAACGCACTGAGAGCTTTTGAAGCGGCGGCAAGCCATCTCAGCTTCAAGAAAGCCGCTGAAGATCTGTCCGTCACGCCCACGGCGGTCAGCCATCAGATCAAGGGACTGGAGAGTTTTCTCGGGGTTGCGCTCTTCCGCCGTTTGACGCGCGCGCTTGAACTCACCCCCGAGGGTGAGGCGCTGCTACCGAAGGTGCGCGAAGGGATGGCCTGTCTTGCCTCGGCCGTGGAATCCGCGCGCGCCACGCGCACGAACCCCGCGCCGGACAGGCTGGTGGTTTGCGCGCCGCCTTCATTCGCTGCCCGCTGGCTGGTGCCGCGTTTGCGCCGCTTTGCCGCTCGCCAGCCCGGGATCGAGTTGCATGTGGCGAGTTCCTTGGCTGCCATCGACAGCGCCGGGTCTTCGGATGATCCATCGAACGGCACCGCAGCCCTGCGCGATGAGGACTCGCAGATCTGGATACGATTCGGGATGGGGAGATACCCGAGTTTTCGCGTCGACAAGTTTCTCGCCCCGGACTATATCGCCGTCTGCAGCCCCAAACTGTTCGCTGCAGGGCTTCCACCGCGCCCGCCCGAAGAGGTTCGTTTGCACTGCCTGATCCATGACGACACGATTGCCAATGAAAAAGCGCGGCCAAGTTGGACTGAGTGGCTTCAGACTGCCGGCGTAACGGGTGTCGATGCCAACGCCGGCCCGCATTTCCGCGATTCCGGCCTGGCCATCGCGGCTGCACTCGATGGACTCGGCATTGCGCTGGCCTCCGCACCGTTGGTCAGCGCGGATATCGCCGAAGGCAGACTGGTGTCGCCCTTTGCGCTCGCCGTCGGGCAGCGTTACGCCTACTATCTGGCGACCCCCGAAGCCATGGCCGAGCGACCGGCAGTCGCACTATTTCGGGAATGGTTGCTGCAGGAAGTTGATCATGACGCAACCTCCAGGCAGCAGCAGGCAGAAGATGATTCTGCATGATGCCAGGTCGCTGATTCAGCCGACGGTCATGGGTGAGAAAACCGGCATCGACCTGGATCAACTGCCCTGGCGCAGCGCCCGGAGTATTTTCTGTCCGCCGCGACCGCTTACCGTCTGGCCGAGCCGGGCCTGCTCCTCCCTGATCGCGAAGCGGCTCTTGTCGCCGAGCATCCCGTCGATCTCGCCGATGTCGTGGCCACGGGCGACGAGCAGGGTCTGCAGTTCGCGGCGCTCGGCGCGGGAGAGGCCGGGGTCGTCGGTCGGCCAGGGTGTGGCAAATGGCGGCCCGCCACGGAGCCGGTCGGCGAGGTGGGCAATGGCCAGTCCGTAGCTCTCGGCGGCGTTGTAGCCGTAGATCACGTCGAAATTGCGCGTCGTCAGAAAGACCGGGCCGCGCGGCCCGGCCAGCATCAGCAGGCCGGTACGTTCGCCCGCGGCGAGAGCGCTCATGGTCAGCGGGCGGCCATCGACAAGCGTCAGGCCGGAGGCGGCCCATTCGTCGAGCGTGCGCTTGCGCGTGCGACCGGCGAGGCTTGTATCGAAGCCGTTCGGTAACTTCACTTCGACGCCCCACGGCAGACCGCTCTGCCAGCCGCCCTTGCGCAGGAAATTGGCGGTCGACGCCAGTGCGTCGTCGCTGTTGTCGACGAGATCGCGCCGTCCGTCGCCGTCGAAATCGACGGCCAGGCGCTCGTAGGTGGCCGGCATGAACTGGGTATGGCCGAAGGCGCCGGCCCACGATCCGTTGAGGCGGTCGGGCGCGATGTCGCCGCGCTGGAGAATGCGCAGCGCGGCATAGAACTCGCCCTGGAAGTAGTTCTGGCGGCGGCCGAAACAGGACAGCGTGCCGAGCGCCTGGACCAGCGGGTACTTGCCGGTGATTCGTCCGTAATTGCTCTCGACGCCCCAGACTGCCACCACGGTTGCCGGATCGACGCCGTAGGTCGCCTGAATCCGCTGCAGGACATCGGCGTGGCGGGCAAGGGCGGCGTTGCCGTCGGCGATGCGCTCATCATCCACCAGGCTGGCGAGGTAGTCCCAGATCGGCAACTTGAATTCGGGTTGGTAGTTGAGTTTGTCGAGGATCGTGAAGTCGGCCTGCACGCCCCGCGTGTAACTGCTGAAACTGTCGGGACGGACGCCGTTGCGCTGCGCCGCCGGTTGCAGGCGAACCAGGCAGCTTTCGAACTCGGACTGCGATTGGGCGTGTGCAAGATCAGGGTTGCCGGCAAGCGCCAGAAAGACAACGGCGATCGCCGCGCCGGGCAGGGCGCTGACGGGAAACGAACGGTCAGCCGAGGGCATCGAGCGCCTTCGCCAGGTTGTCCACGGTGGGCTCCGGATTGTGTAGCTTCTCCAGTCCGAACAGGCCGATGCGGAAGGTTCTGAACTCGGCAGGTTCATCGCATTGCAGCGGGACGCCGGCGGCGGTCTGCAGGCCGACGGCGAGGAATTTCCTACCGTTCTGGATTTCCGGGTCGCCGGTATAGCTGACGACGACGCCCGGCGCCTTGAAGCCTTCGGCGGCAACGCTGGGGAAGCCGCGCGCTTCGAGCAGCGCCCGCACCCGACGGCCGAGTTCCTGTTGCTCGCGGCAGACTCTCTCGAAACCATAGGCCTCGGTCTCCAGCATCACGTCACGCATGGCGGCCAGCGCGTCGGTCGGCATCGTCGCGTGGTAGGCATGGCCCCCGTTCTCGAAGGCTTCCATGATCTGCAGCCACTTCTTGAGGTCGCAGGCGAAGCTGGTGCTGGTCGTCGCGTCGATGCGCGCCCGGGCGCGTTCGCCGAGGGCGATCAGGGCGCAGCAGGGCGAGGCGCTCCAGCCTTTCTGCGGCGCGCTGATCAGCACATCGACATTGCTGGCGACCATGTCGACCCAGACCGTGCCGGAAGCTACGCAATCGAGCACGAACAGGCCGTCGACCGCACGCACCGCGTCACCGACCGCTTTCAGATAGCTGTCGGGCAGAATCATGCCGGAAGCGGTTTCGACGTGCGGCGCGAAGACGACGTCCGGTTTCTGCTTGCGGATGGCGGCGACGACTTCGGCGATCGGCGGCGGGGCGAACGGCGCCTGGGGGCCGGACGCGGTCTGCCGCGCCTTGAGGACGACGCTTTACGCCGGAATCTGCCCCATCTCAAAAATCTGCGTCCAGCGGAAGCTGAACCAGCCGTTGCGGATGACCAGGACCTTCTTGCCGGTGGCGAACTGGCGGGCGACGGCCTCCATGCCGAAGGTGCCGCTGCCGGGCACGACGACGGCGGATCTGGCGTTGTACACCTGCTTCAGGATGCGCGAGATGTCCTTCATGACACCCTGAAAACGTTGCGACATGTGGTTCAGGGCGCGGTCGGTATAGACCACCGAATATTCGAGCAGGCCTTGGGGATCGACGTTGGGTAGCAGGGCGGGCATGGGGCTCTCCGGGATTTTCGATGGGTGGGGAAACGCCGGTGCCGATGTTTCCGCTGTTTATTCGTCAGCCGAATATTCTAAAGGTACGCGGACAATTTGCGCGCATTGCCTGAGTCCATGTGAAACGGCCTGAACATAGTTCCATGTTCAGGCCGTCAGGTTGCCAGGCATGGATCAGGGTGTTTGCTTGTCCGGTTCGGCGTCACCTTCTTCCCAGCCGGTAATCATCGCCTTGAGGTGGGCAGTGACGGTGTGGCCGGTGGTGATCAGGTAGAAGTGGGCGATCAGGAAGCAAAGCATCATGAACGCGCCGGCGGTATGGAGCAGGGCGATCGTGCCGAGGTTCAGCGCCACGCCGGCGGCTTCCAGTTCGTTGTAGTACAGGTAGGCGAGGCCTGAAATCCAGATCAGCGGGTTGATCAGGATCTTTACGCCAAGATAGGCGAAGGCTTGGAGCGGGTTGTGCTTGCGCGCACGCGTCACCTTGAACGGGTGGGGTTCCCCCTGGAAAATCCCCCAGGCGTAGTGGCGGATCACGAGGTCGATCTTCTTGAGGC
>DATIUN010000305.1:0-6597 GCA_035466795.1 Azonexus sp.
CGAGGTGCTGCGCCGGGTCGGCCTGTGCGAGCAACTGCAGCGCGACTGCCGCGTGGTGCTCGCCGGTCCGACGACGCTGGCGGCGCTGCTCAACAGCCTGCAGATGGGTTTCCGGACGCTGGCTATCGAACAGCGCTCGGCCGAGGTCTGGGCGGTGCTCGGGGCGGTCAAGACCGAATTCGGCAAATTCGGCGAGGCCCTGGCGCATACCCGGAAGAAACTCGACGAGGCGAGCAACAGCATCAGCAAGGCCGAGACGCGGACGCGGCAGTTGTCGCGCCGGCTGCGCGAGGTCGAGGCATTGCCGGCCGGCGAGTCGGAACAACTGATCGGCGTGGCGGAATTCGATGGCGAAGACGACTGAGCTGGAATCCGCCTACCGGGCGACGACCTACCGGGTGTTCCTGCCCGGCGGGGGCTGCGACCTGCGCCTCGGGGTCGTTTCGGAAACCTTGCGCTGCTGGCTCGAGACGGCGGGGGCCGCCCGGTTTGCCATCCTGACCGCGCACAACCCGGGATCGGAGGACGTCGAGAGCGAGGAAAATGTGCTGCGTCAGGCCCGACTGGAATGCGCGCTGCTCGAACTCGGCTACGAGCCCTATGCCGGCGAGAACGTGGCCGATGACGACTCCTGGCCAGCCGAGGAAAGCTGCTTTGTTCCAGGCATTTCAGTAACCGAGGCGCTGGCGCTCGGCGAACGCTACGGGCAGAACGCCATCATCTGCGGCGGCGCGGATGGCAAGACCGAACTGGTCTGGGTCGGCAACCCGCCAACCGTTTAGGCGGCTTGCGCGTACGCCGTTACCAGAGGTGCCACCAGCGCTTCTTGGACTCCAGACCTTCGGTATAGAGCTTGCTCTCCGGGAAGTTCTTGCGCATGACGCGGTCGGCGTCGTCACGCAGGTCGGTCATGCCCAGCTTGTCGTAGGCCAGCACCAGGATGTACATCGCTTCCTCGGTGGCCGGCGCGGTCGGGTAGGTCTTGATCTCGTACTGCGCCCGGTTGGCTGCCGCGACGTAAGCGCCACGATTCAGGTAATAACGCGCGACATGGACCTCGTGCGAGGCGAGCGCATTGACCAGATAGTTCATGCGCTGGATCGCGTCCGGCGTGTATTTGCTGTCGGGGAAGCGTGTCGCCAGCTCGCGGAAGGCGTCGAACGAGGCACGTGCCGCCTTGGGGTCGCGCTCGGTCGGATCCTGCGTGCTGATATAGCCGGCCCAGCCGAGATCCTCGTTGAAGTTGACCAGGCCTTTCAGGTAATAGGCGTAATCGACGGCCGGATGATTCGGGTGGAGCTTGATGAAGCGGTCAGCGGCGGCGATTGCCGAACCAGCCTCGCCGGCCTTCCAGTAAACGTAGCCCAGTTCGAGCTGGGCCTGCTGGGCATAACGCCCATACGGGTAACGGGCTTCCAGTTTCTCGTAATACTTGGCGGCCTTGTCCCAGGCGCCGTCGGATTGGGCTGTCCGTGCCTCGTCGTAGAGCTTGTTCGCCGACCAGCCGGCTGTTTCGTCCTTGTTGTCCGTGAACAGGCTGCAACCGGTGACCAGGGTTGCGATCAAAAGCGCCGCCAGAAGGCGGAAGACAGGGGAAAATGCGGCTACACTTCGCATCATGAACAATCCTTTGGAAGACCGCGCGGATTATAGCCGAACTCCGTCGAATCGAGTCTGCGTTCCGGATCGCTCCGCCGGAAAACGTCTGGATCAGGTCCTCGCCGAACTGTGGCCGCAGCATTCGCGCAATCGGTTGCAGACCTGGGTGCGCGAGGGCAGGGTACTGGTCGATGAGCGCCCCGAAAGCGAACCCAAGCGCAAGCTGATGGGCGGCGAGATGCTGCTCCTGAATGAACCCGAGGGTATTCGCGAACTGGCTGAACAGCCGGAAGACATCCCGCTCGACATCGTCTTCGAAGACGAGGAATTGCTGGTGATCGACAAGCCGCCCGGCCTGGTGGTTCATCCGGGAAGCGGCAACTGGAGCGGTACGCTGATGAACGCGCTGCTCCACCACGTCCCCGCGATTGCCGACGTGCCGCGCGCCGGGATCGTGCACCGGCTGGACAAGGATACCAGCGGGCTGCTGGTGGTGGCCAAGACGCTCGAGGCACAGACCGATCTGGTGCGCCAGTTGCAGGCGCGGACGGTCAGGCGCCAGTACCTGGCGGTTGTCTCGGGCATCGTGGCGCGCAACGGAACGGTCGAGGCGCCGATCGGCCGTCACCGGGTGCATCGCGTCAAAATGGCCGTGGTGCCGGAAACACTGGGCGGCAAGCCGGCGGTCACCCATTTCCGGGTACTCGAGGAGTATGCGCACAGCACGCTGCTCGAGTGTGCGCTGGAAACCGGGCGCACCCATCAGATTCGTGTGCACATGGCGTCGATCAAGCACCCGCTGGTCGGCGATCCGGTGTACGGCAAGGTCGATCCCCGGGTGCCGCCGTTTCACCGGCAGGCACTGCATGCGACCCGCCTCGGGCTGGTACATCCAGTGACGCGACGGCTTCAGCAATGGGAGGCGCCACCGCCGGCGGACATGATGATGTTGCTGGAAACCCTGCGCGGTGAATGAATCCTATGCTCCGGACTGGAGCATTCCGGCGAACGTCCGCGCCTTGCAGACGACGCGCATTGGCGGCGTCAGTGGCGCCCCGTGGGACAGTTTCAACCTCGGCGATCACGTCGGCGACGCCCCGGAAGCCGTCGCGGCGAATCGGGCGCTGCTGCGTCGCGGATTGCCGGGCGATCCGTTCTGGCTGACGCAGGTACATGGGACGGTCGCGGTCGACCTCGATAAAAGGCCAAAAATCAGCCAGGGCGATGCGGCGTACTCGCGGCAGCCGGGAAATGTCTGCGCGGTAATGACCGCCGATTGCCTGCCGGTACTTTTCTGCGATCGGCAAGGTTCGGTGGTTGCCGCGGCGCATGCCGGTTGGCGTGGCTTGCTGGCGGGCGTGTTGGAGAATGCCGTCAGCGCCATGCAGGTCGCCCCGGAAAACATTCTGGCCTGGCTGGGGCCGGCCATCGGACCGGCGTGCTTCGAGGTCGGCAGCGAGGTTCGTGATGCTTTCGTTTCAGACAACGCGGCAGCGAGCCTTGCCTTCGCGCCGAGTGCCGGCGACGGAAAGTGGCTGTGCGACATCTACCTGCTGGCACGGCAGCGTCTGCTGCGCATGGGAATTACGGCGGTTAGCGGCGGCGAAGCGTGCACCGTCGGCGACGGCGGACGCTTCTTTTCCTATCGCCGGGATGGTGTGACCGGACGCATGGCCAGCCTGATCTGGCTGGAGCGCACCGCATCGGGCGTATAATCCGCGCCTTCCCTCAGATTCGGTTGTGCCCGTGAGTACCCTTTCCTGGATCGTCGCCGTTGCGCTGGCCGGTGGCGTGTTGAGCGTGACCGCCGCGGCGGCGCTGACCGTCGCGGTCGGCACGCACCATGTCAATGTGCTGATTTCCTATGCGATCGGTGCCCTTCTCGGCGCGGCTTTTCTCGAGATCCTGCCGCACGCGCTCGAGCACGGCGATCCGCACCGCATGGCGGCGACGGTCCTGTTCGGCATCCTGGCTTTCTTCGTGCTGGAAAAACTGGTGTTGTGGCGCCATTGCCACCACGACCATTGCGAAGCGCATGACGCGCAGGCGCCGGCCCACGATCATGGACGTTCCGGTCTGCTGATCCTGATCGGCGACACTTTCCACAATTTCGTGGACGGAATTCTCATCGCGGCGGCCTTTCTCGAGAGTACCGAACTCGGGATCGTCACCGCGCTCGCCATCATCGCCCATGAAATCCCGCAGGAAGTCGGTGACTACGTCATCCTGCTGCACTCGGGCTACAGCCGCGCGCGGGCGCTGGCCTTCAACCTGCTGTCGAGCCTGGCAACCCTGGTCGGCGCGTTGCTGGCCTACTTCGCCTTGTCACAACTTACCGAGTGGGTTCCGACGCTGCTCGGTCTCGGCGCGGCGAGCATGATCTATGTTGCGGTGGCCGACCTGATTCCCGGCTTGCACAAACGAACCGAGCTAAAGGCAACCGTGCAGCAGATCTTACTGATCGGGCTTGGTATCGCTTCGATCGTCCTCGTTCGCGCGCTGGCTGGCGAGTAACTCGCGGTAACGCTGGCGCTGCCGGCGTGCCCGGCTGCCGCCCAGCCACAGCAGCAGCGCGCAGGGCAGCAGCCCGTAGAACAGGAATGAAGCGATGCCGGCGACGACGGACGTTTCGTTGAGCGCAACGAGAACGGTCACGTAGAGCCAGCCGATGGCGACGATATACATCGCATAATTATGCATGCAAATCCATTGACAGCGCTCTGGCGCGTATGGAGAATCCAAAGGCTCAACCCCGATTCACAAACAGAGAAGAGACTGACCATGGCGCAGCATGGATCTGACGACAAGAATGCTTTCATGGGTTCGGCCATGCAGTTCATGCAGGCCGGCCAGAACATGGCACAGCAGTTCATGGATTTCATCGGCAAGGCCGGAAATCCGGCCGGAACGGTACCACCGGCCGCTGACCCGCAGGCGCTGACCGCGCTGCAAAAGCAATACACCGACCAGCAGATGTCGCTCTGGCAGTCGGTGCTGGCCAAACAGCAGGGCCGCGAGGAAAATTTCAAGGTCGCTGCCGAATCCGGCGATCGCCGTTTCTCGGCGCCCGAATGGCGGGAGAGCCCGGTCTACGATTACCTGCATCAGGCGTACCTGCTGAACACGAAATTCACCAGGGATCTGGTCGAGTTGATCCCGGCCGCCGACGACAAGGCACGCAATCGCATGCGCTTTCTCGCGCGCCAGATCGCGGATGCGATGGCGCCGTCGAACTATGCCGCGACCAACCCGGAATTCATCAAGCTGGCGCTCGAAACCAAGGGCCAGAGCATTTCCGACGGGATCAACAACCTGCTCCGCGATTTCGAAAAGGGCCGCATCTCGATGACCGACGAATCGGTCTTTGAGGTCGGCCGCAACATCGCGACTACCGAAGGTGCGGTGGTCTTCGAAAACGAGCTGATGCAACTGGTCCAGTATGCGCCGCTGACGCCCAAGGTCGGGACGCGGCCGCTGGTGGTCGTGCCGCCGTGCATCAACAAGTTCTACATCATGGACCTGCAGCCGGAAAATTCGCTGATCCGCTATATGGTCGAGCAGGGCAACACGGTATTTCTGGTGTCCTGGCGCAATCCGACGGAAGCCCAGGGCCACCTGACCTGGGAAGACTATCTGGAGCACGGCCCGATTGCCGCGCTGCACGTCGCCCAGGAAATCTGCAAGATCAAGCAGGTCAATGCGCTCGGCTTCTGTGTCGGCGGCACCATCCTGACCTCGGCGCTGGCCGTGCTCAAGGGCCGCGGCGAGGACATCGTCGCCTCGTTGACGCTGCTGACGACGCTGCTCGATTTCACCGATACCGGCGAGATCGGCCTCTTCATCGACGACAACGGCCTGCTGGCGCGCGAATCGACGATTGGCAAGGGTGGCCTGCTGCCGGCGCGCGATCTGCAGAATACCTTCTCCTTCCTGCGCGCCAACGACCTGGTCTGGAACTACGTCGCCGGCAACTACCTGAAGGGGCAGAAGCCGCAAGCCTTCGACCTGCTGTACTGGAATTCCGATTCGACCAACCTGCCGGGGCCGTTCGCCTGCTGGTACATGCGCAATCTCTATCACGACAACAGCCTGCGCGTGCCGGGCAAGCTCGAGATGTGCGGGCAGCGCATCGATCTCGGGGCGCTGGAGATGCCGGTCTATGTGCTGGCGACCCGCGAGGACCACATCGTCCCCTGGCAGTCGGCGTATCAGACGACGCGGATTCTCGGCGGCAAGGTGCGTTTCGTGCTCGGCGCGTCCGGACATATCGCCGGGGTCATCAATCCCGCCGGTAAGAACAAGCGCAGCTACTGGACCAACGAAGATGCGAAAATCGATGCCGATGGCTGGTTGGCGGCAGCAGAAGAGAGAAAGGGCAGCTGGTGGCCGGACTGGGCGGATTGGCTGAGGCCGCTGGCCGGCAAGCTGCAAGCGCCGCGTAAGCTGGGTAATGCAAACTATGCCCCGATTGAGCCGGCGCCCGGGCGCTATGTCAAGGAACGTGCTGTTTAACTGTAAGTATCAACATTAGAAAGGAAAGATGATGACGAAACGTGTTGCTCTCGTGACCGGTGCCATGGGTGGTCTCGGTACCGCGATTTGCCAGGAACTGGCCAAGGCCGGTCACAAGGTGGTTGCCTCCTACCACCCGCAGTTCGACAACAAGGACGAGTGGCTGAAGGAGATGGCCGCCGCCGGTTTCAATGATTTTGTCTGCGTCGCCGGCGATGTTTCGTCGCTGGAAGACTGCCAGAAAATGGTTGCCGAAGCCGAAGCCGCCTGCGGCCAGGTCGACATCCTCGTGAACAATGCCGGCATTACCCGTGACCGCATGTTTGCCAAAATGGAGCGGGATGGCTGGGATGCCGTTATCTCGACCAACCTGACTTCCCTGTTCAACATGACCAAGCAGGTGTCGTCCAAGATGGCCGAGCGCGGCTGGGGACGCATCATCAACATCTCGTCGGTCAACGGCTTGAAGGGTCAGGCTGGCCAGAC
>DATIUN010000306.1:0-2997 GCA_035466795.1 Azonexus sp.
TGGTGCTGGCCCGTGACGAATATGGCGACGTGCGCTGCTTCCCGACCGGCGAGAACCGGCACACCAACGGTATTCTCGACGTTTCCATCGTTCCGGCGCGCACTTCGGGGTGCGTCGCCAGCGACGCCGAGGACGTGGCTACCCGTATTGCAGAGAAACTTGGTTACATCGGAACCATGGGCGTCGAATTCTTTGTCGCCCGCGGCCGGCTGATTGTCAACGAAATGGCGCCGCGCCCGCACAACAGTGGCCATTACACGCTTGACGCCTGCGTCACCAACCAGTTCGAACAGCAGGTGCGAGCGCTTTGCGGCCTGCCGCTTGGCGAGCCGCGCGCCCACTCGGCGGCGGTGATGGTCAACCTGCTCGGTGATCTCTGGTATGAAGGCAAGCACTACCGCGAGCCGGACTGGGCGAAGTTGCACGCCATAAGCAATCTCAAACTGCATCTTTACGGCAAGCACCATGCCCGCCATGGTCGCAAGATGGGTCATTTCACGGTGATCGGCGTGGATGCCGCCAGCGTGCAGGAGGCAGCACTGGCGGCGCGCGCTGCCATTGGCATCAGGGACGAATGACACCCTCGGAAACGGATTACGCGCGCGCCGTCGAACTGCTGCGCGCCGGCGAACTGGTCGCTTTTCCGACCGAAACCGTCTACGGCCTGGGGGCGGATGCTTCCAGCCCGGCGGCGGTCGCCAAAATCTTCGCCGCCAAGGGTCGGCCCGCCGACCATCCGCTGATCGTTCACCTGGCTGGCCACGATGCGGTCGACCACTGGGCAGAGCAGGTTCCGGCGGTCGCCTGGGAACTGATGGAAACCTTCTGGCCGGGTCCGCTGACGCTGATTCTGAAAAAGCAGGCCTGGGTGCCGTCGACCGTAACCGGCGGCCAGGACACCGTCGGCTTGCGTGTTCCGGGCCACCCGGTGGCCCTCGAACTGTTGCGTCGCTTCGCCGCGGTCGCCGGCGAACATGCCGGCATCGCCGCGCCATCTGCCAACCGTTTCGGGCGCATCAGTCCGACCACGGCGGCGCACGTTCAGGAAGAACTCGGCGACCGGGTCTCGCTCATTCTGGACGGAGGGCCGTGCGCGGTCGGCATCGAATCGACCATCGTCGACTGCTCGCGCGGCGAGCCCGTGGTCTTGCGGCCCGGCCATATTTCGCCCGCCCACCTTGAGGCGGTGTTCGGGCGGGTATTGGCGATCCGGACGGCTGACGAGGCGCCGCGCGTATCGGGTTCCCTGGCGGCACATTACGCGCCGCAAACGCCGATGCGCCTGATCGCCAGCGAACGCCTGCTCGATTTCCTCAATGCCCAGCGCCACAAGGGCGATCGCTGCGGGGTCATCGCCCACAGCCAGCCGCCGCAGGCCGGCATGCCGCATGCATGGCGGCTGCTGGCCGCTGATCCGGTCGGCTACGCGCACGAACTGTACGCGGCGTTGCGCGAGATGGATCATGCCGGGGTTGCCCTGATCGCTGTCGAGGCGCTGCCGGATACGGCCGGGTGGGTGGCGGTCGCCGACCGCTTGCGGCGCGCGGTCGCCGGTTCCGGCGGAACCTGATCAGAGGGAAAGCAGCCGGTCCACCCTGGCGGCGCAGATGAAATCGTTCTCCGACAGGCCGCCGACCGCGTGCGTCCAGTAGCGAACCCGGCAGTCGGCGTAACCGACGGTGATTTCCGGATGATGGTCCTGCCGGTGGGATATCCAGGCGACGGCATTGACGAAGGCCATCGCCTCGTAATGATTCTTGAAGCGATAGGTCTTTTCTATCGCCGCGCCGGCCATCGCCCAACCCTCGAGGTTCCGCAGGTGCTCACGGCAGGCCGCCTCGTCCAGCATTGTCATTCCGCCCGCGCAGGGCTTGCAGGTCTTGTCGCCGATGTCGTCATGGGTGCTCATGAATGTTCTCCTCGATTGGCCGGGGGCGGTGCCCGCTGCACGCTTTTTGAGCAGTCGTGGCGTTTGCTTTGATAAGCGGGGCGGGATGATATAAAATTGCAGCGACGTTGGGGGGGTAGCTCAGCTGGGAGAGCGCCGCGTTCGCAATGCGGAGGTCGTGAGTTCGATCCTCATCCTCTCCACCATTTGAATTCAATGAAACCCGCTTGGCTCAAGGCTTCGCGGGTTTTTTGTTGTCTTGTGTGATCTGACACTCCGTGCCCGGCGGACGCCAGAATGTTTGCTCGCCGGGCAGGGTTTCGGGTTACTTCTCGAGGTGAATCTTCACGCCTTCGGCGGCAAGCTTCAGGCTCGCGCCCTTGGCCTTCGTCTCGAGCTTGATCTCGACGCCCTTGTCGTTTTTCATGGTGGCCCTGGTTCCGCCGCCGACCAGGGAGCCGCCAGCGGCTCCGGACATGAACGTCCCTTCGATGTCCTCGATCTGCTTCAGATTGTAGACCCTGCCCTTGGCGCTGATCTTGTTGCCGCCGATCTCACCGGCCGACAGTCCGTCGATCTTGATCTTGTAGGTCTTGCCATTGAACTTGACGTCACCGCTGCCCCAGGTAAAGCCGATGCCGAGCGCAGCAGAGCCGCCGGAAAACTCGATGGTCGCGTCGGGCTTGGCAGCCTTGGTCTGTTCCGTGGCGCTGGCGACACTGCTGGTAAAGCCCAATGTCGCAAGTGCGATGATTGCAGCAATTTTCCTGAACATGATGAATGCCTCCAGAGGGTTGAACGGAAAGTCATCATATAACTACCTGGTCAGGGAGGGTAGGCTTGTGTCAGTAAGTCATTGAGGCGGGGGATGGTCAGGTTTCGTCGGATGCCACTAATCAGCGAACCGGGGCACGCGCTTTTCGCGCTGGGCGGTGATAGCCTCGCTGAGGTCATCGGAAAGCAGCATCGCCGCGTTCCAGGTGGCGACGAAGTTGAGTCCGTCGGCGATCGAGTGGTCGCGGCTGAAATTCATCACTTCCTTGATGCCGCGCGTGGCCAGCGGCGACTTGGCGGCGATGGCTTGCGCCAGTTCGCGGACTGTTGCGGTC
>DATIUN010000307.1:0-3670 GCA_035466795.1 Azonexus sp.
CCCTTGCCTTCCATGACCGGCTTGGCCGCCAGCGGGCCGATGTTGCCAAGGCCGAGCACGGCAGTACCGTTGGTGACGACGCCGACCAGATTGGCGCGCGAGGTGTAGTCGGCGGCCGTGGCCGGGTCTTCGACGATCGCGTCGCACGCCGCGGCGACGCCCGGCGAGTAGGCCAGCGCCAGATCGCGCTGGTTGGTCAGGCCCTTGGTCGGGCGGACGGAAATCTTGCCGGGTGTCGGCCAGCGATGGTATTCGAGTGCGGCTTGGCGCAAATCCTTTTCCACGAAAACTCCTTGGACTTTCTGTAACAGGGGAAAACCCTGCAGGTTACCGGAAAGTCCATGCCCCGGCAAAATGTAATTATGGATTTCCGGTTCAGAAGCGATGCGCGAAGGTCAGCCTGAAGGTTCGTGGCTCAGCCGGATGAATGTGGCGGTCGAACACCGGCGCGGTTTCATTGGGTAGCTGCGAGTCATACCAGTATTCGATGTCGTTCACGTCTTTGTCGAACAGATTGAAGACATCAAGGGAAAGCTGGGTTTTCGGACCCAATCTGTAACCGACACGCAGGTTGGTCACCGAAGAAGACGACGAGCGGACAGCGTTGTCCTCAACCAATGGCCGCGGTCCGAAATAGCGCCAGCGCAGCGCCCCGAACCAGGGGCCGAGCTGATCGACGGTGATGCCGAGATTGGCCGTCGTCACCACGGCGCCAGGTATGTAGTCTCCTTCCGGTGCCGACTCGCTGAAGCGGGCGTGCGACCAGGCGAAGTCGGCATCGAAGGCTAGCCAGGCGTTCGCAGCATAGAAGTTGTTCCACTCGACCCCGTAGCGGCGCGACGGGCGCGACGGTTCGGTCGTTCCGGCATCGCCGACGAATAGCAGTTCGGAGGCCATGTTCAGTTGCCAGAGCGACAGCGTCGTCTGCCAGCCAGGCAGCGGCTCGCTGCGCAGGCCTGCCTCGTAGCCTGTGGTCCGCACCAAGGGCGAGACGGGGTCGATCGGCGTCGTGCCGTCGGTCGGATCGACGCGGATGGTCGTACCGCGCGCGTCGTTGGAATGAAAGCCCTGACCGTAGTTGAGATAGAACTCAGTGCGCTGCCAAGGTCCAAAAATAAGGGCCAGTTTGGGCGTCACCATCTGGTCGCTGACCTTGCCCGAATTGACCGGCAGGCTGGCGTCGACCGTGAAGTCGTAGGCATCGCCGCGGACCCCGACCTGCGAGCGGAACCACTCGTTCCAGCGCGTCTCGTTCTGCGCCCACAACGACAGACTGCGCTGGGTGACGACATCCTCGCGCACCGTGTTCCAGGTCGAACGGCGCTGGGTGTTGTAAAGACCGACCGGGTTGATGTGGTCGGCCCGGCCGTCGAGGCCGAACGAATTGGCTACCTCGAAGCCACCCCAGCGATCGAAGAAAGTCTGCGCCGCTGAGAAGCCGCCGGCCTGCCGCCGTTCACCCTGCTTGAACTGGTCGCCGGTGTCGCAGGTACCCGTAGCCGCATAGTCGTTCAGGCAATACTGGAAGTTCGACCACAGGTCCAGGCCGGAACGCAGCCACCAGGCGCTGGCCGTCGTCTGGTTGTTCGGGCCGCGCCGCGCCCATTCGGCGGAAAGGCTGTAGCGGTAGGTTTCGCCACCCGTGGTCGGGTCCAGCGTACCGAAACGGTTGATGTAGCCGCCGTCGATCGCCCGTTTGGCGACCTGGTCGGTTGATGTCCAGTCGCCGCGATAGGCCATGCCGGTCACCGTGAAACCATCGTCGCGGCTTCCCTGGCTGTAGCGCAGCACACCATTGTATTTCCGATAGTTCTCGGGAATTTCCCACGGGCCGTCGTTGGTGAACAACTCCACGGCGTAGAGCAGATTGCCGGCGCCGACTTCTGGGGAGCCGGCGAGCAGGGCGCGCCCGTAACGGTTCTGGCCGGCGGTTATCTGCGCCAGCGTCCCGTCCATCTTGCGCAGGTAGTCGATACGCGCCACACCGACCGAAGAAAAATCGCCTTCGTCAGCGTAATACGGACCCTTACGATAACGGATGCGATCGACCAGTTCGGGAATCAGGAAATTGAGGTCGGTATAGCCCTGCCCGTGGGCGTGGGTCGGCATGTTGACGGGAACGCCGGCGACCCAGGTCGCGAAGTCGGTGCCATGGTCGAGGTTGAAGCCGCGCAGGAAATACTGGTTCGCCTTGCCGTCCCCGGCATGCTGGGTGACGATCAGTCCGGGCACCATCTCCAGCGCCTCGCCCGGCCGTTGCAAGGGCACCGCCGCCAGGCGCTGGCCGGAAACCACGCCCTCGCTGCCGGCAATCGCAAGCCCTTCCAGATTTTCCGCTTGGGCCCGAACTTCGATGGGCGACAGTACGGTCGCCTCGTTCGCCGAGACCCCGGCCACCACCAACAGGAAATATGAACCAATATATTTTTTTCTTAACCGCATACCAAAAAATGGCCGGCGTGACCGTCCCCCTCCCCTTTTTCAAATCAAGCCAATGACGGCCGCCGCGTCAAGCGAACAGCGGCAACAAAACTTAGGGCGATGATCGCCACCAGCATGAAGCCAAAGCCCAGTTCCTTGCCCTCACTCCAGGCATCGACAGCCGGCGAGAGCAGTTTCGCCACGCCGAAGGCAGCAACCAGCAGACTCACCCCGGAAACCACCAGCCCCATGACCCGCGAGGCAACCAGCGCCACCTGATCGGCGCGGGCGATCAGGCGCGCGATCCACAAACCGTTGATGCCATCGGTCAGCAACATGCCGAACGTAAACAGCAGCGCAAGCACCAGCGCATGTTGCCAGCCGCCGAACTGCGTCGCGCTCAGGGCAAAGAAGGCGGCCTGCGAAAGGGTGTCGAAGGACAGCGCAAAAAGTGCCCCAACCAGGGCAATCAGCGCGGGATGCGAGGCATGGCGCAGGTTGCCGAGCAGCCGGCCCTTGAGGCCGACCGGCTGCACCACCTCATCCGGTCCGGCGCGCAAGACCGCCGCCAGATTGAGGCTGCCCAGAGCGACCAGGAAAGCGATGGAAATCAGCGAACCGAGAATGCCGAACCACTCCGGCACCTCCCACTGGCTTGCTATGCTCGAGACGCCGAGCGCGATCGCCAGCACCACGGCGCCATGCCCAAGCGAAAAAAGCGTACCGCAAAAACGGGCCAAGGCGGGGCGACGACGGGCGTTATAACGCGTCAGGCCATCGATGGTCGCCAGATGATCGGCATCGAAACCATGCTTCATGCCAAGCACGAAAGTCAGGATCAGCAGTGATGTCCAGTCGCCCACAAACGCCCCCAGCGCAATTGCATGATTTTTTCGAAATTTATCATACCGACGCCGCAACCGACAAACGATTCATGCCCGATCGGATTCAACGCGAAGGGCGGTAGTGAATGTGCTTCGAATCGCTTTCTTCATGCGCATGGCGATGCGCCGGTTCGACCGCGATGACATTGAACTGCCCGTGGCGGACGCCGCTTTCCGCCATCAGGCGCTCCGAAAACCGCACCACGGTATCGGTCTTGCCTCGCAGAATCACCGTTTCGAGACAGTTCTCATGATCCAGATGGACGTGCATGGCGGCGACCGTCAGATCGTGATGGTCATGCTGGATGGTCGTGAGCCGCTCGGCCAGTTCCCTGGTGTGATGGTTGAACACATAGGAAAGGTTG
>DATIUN010000308.1:0-3504 GCA_035466795.1 Azonexus sp.
CCGAGGAAGTCATCGTCAAGCTGACCGACAAGCGGGAATTCAAGGCCAAGGTTCTCGGTCTGGATACCGCCAGCGACGTCGCGGTATTGAAGATCGATGCCAAGGATCTGCCGGCGGTAAAAATCGGTACCGCCGCCAACACCCGGGTCGGCGAGTGGGTGCTCGCCATCGGTTCACCGTTCGGCTTCGAGAGCAGCGCCAGCGCCGGCATCGTCTCGGCCCACTCGCGATCGCTGCCCGACGGCAGCTACGTGCCGTTCATCCAGACCGATGTCGCCGTGAATCCCGGCAATTCGGGCGGGCCGCTGTTCAACATGGCCGGCGAAGTGATCGGCATCAATTCCCAGATCTACTCGCGCAGCGGCGGCTATCAGGGCGTCTCCTTCGCCATTCCGATCGAGGTCGCGATGAATGTCGAGCGCCAGATCGTCACGCACGGCAAGGTTCAGCGCGGCAGGCTTGGCGTCAGCATCCAGGAAATCAACCAGTCGCTCGCTGATTCCTTCGGCCTCAAGAAACCGGCCGGCGCACTGGTCGGATCGGTGGACAAGGACAGCCCGGCAGCCAAGGCCGGCCTTGAACCCGGCGACGTCATCCTGGCCATCAACGGCAAGGAAATTTCTTCTTCCAGCGAACTGCCGGCCATCGTCTCCGCGATGACCCCGGGAGCGCAGGCCAAACTTCAGGTCTGGCGCAAGGGAGGAACCCGCGATGTGGACGTCCAGGTCGGCAAGTTCAGCGATGACAAGCTGGCCAGCAGCGATACCCCGGAAGCCGCCAAAGGCCGCCTCGGCGTGGTCGTTCGTCCGCTGACCCCGGAAGAACAGCGGCGGGCCGATGTCAGCAATGGCGTGGTGGTCGAGAATGTCGCCGGCGCGGCGGCCAAGGCCGGCATCAAGGCGGGCGACATCGTGCTTTCGGTCAACGGTGAAGCGATCACCAGCACCGAGCAACTGCGCAACCTGATCACCAAGGCTGAAAAACGCGTCGCGATCCTGGTCGACCGCGGCAACTCGAGGATCTTCATCCCCGTCGATCTCGGCTAGCACCGTCAAGGCAAGGGCTGGCCGCGCCTTGCCGATTTCCCACCGGTCGTCGCATAATCGGTTCGCTCGAGTCGGATTACCCGGCTCGAGCGCAACCTGCTTCGACTCGAGGGAAAGCCTCCATGCTTGACGCACGCAACTACCTGGCCAGCGAAACCCTGCGCAACGGGCTCGCCATCCGCATCAGGGCGCTGCGCCCCGACGACGGCGAACGGATTGTCGAGGCGTTCAACAAGCTGGAGCCGGAAACCATCTATACGCGCTTCTTCAGATACAAGAAGGATGTGAGCGAAGCGGATCTCAAGATGATCCGCGAGATGGATTTCGAGCACCGCGTCGCGCTGGTCGCCACGCTGATCGAGAATGGCCGCGAGATCGTCATCGCCTCGTCCAGCTATTCGGTGTACAAGGATACGACAGCCGAACTCGCCTTCGTCGTCGAAGAGGACTATCAGGGACTCGGCATTGCCCGACGCCTGCTCCGGCATCTCGGCATAATCGCCCGCGAACAGGGAATCACAACTTTCACAGCGGAAGTCTTGTTTCAGAACGTAGCGATGCTGAAGGTTTTCAGGTCCAGTGACTGGCCGATGACGAGCACGACGGAAGATGGTTCGGTGCTCATTTCGCTCGCCCTGGATGGCTCACCAGGCGGATGACCGCAGGTATCGAAGCCGATGTACCGGGCGTCAGCTGCGCCAACTGCGAGGCCTGCTGCTGCCGGCTGGAGGTGATCCTGATGGGGGACGACGACGTTCCAGCAAGATTCGTCGCCGAGGATGCATGGGGCGGTTCGGTCATGCGCCGGCTCGATGACGGCTGGTGCGCCGCGCTCGACCGGGATACGATGCGCTGCACAATCTACCAGCGCCGCCCCGGCGTCTGTCGCGACTACCTGATGGGCGGCGTCGAGTGCCTCGCCGAACGCCACGAATATTCTGCCCGGCCATGAACAAGAACCAGCCGAACAACCCCCTGCACGGCCTGACCCTGGAAACGATCCTGAACGACCTGGCGGCGCGTTTCGGCTGGGAAGAGCTCGGGCGGCGGATCGACATCCGCTGTTTCAATCAGGATCCGAGCATCGCATCCAGCCTGAAATTCCTGCGCCGCACGCCGTGGGCGCGGGCGCAGGTCGAGGCGCTCTATCTGGACACCCTGAAAAACCTGCCAAAAACGGCGTCGACCGCGACAAGCAGGAAAAATTGATAGGACGGAATGCGGACGCTGGCTATCATGCGCGTCCCATTCGAAAGTTCCGCCCATGATCATCCTCAAGAACGTCACCCTGCGCCGCAGCTCGAAAGTGCTGCTCGACAAGGCGTCCGTCACCATCAACCCGGGTGAGAAGGTCGGCCTGGTCGGTCGCAACGGGGCCGGCAAATCGACGCTGTTCGCGCTGCTCAACGGCACGCTGCATGAGGATGGCGGGGATTATTCGATTCCCAGGCAATGGCAGATGGGCCAGGTTTCCCAGGACATGCCGGAAACCGAGCAGAGCGCGACCGACTTCGTCATCGACGGCGATACCAAACTGCTCGCCGCCCGCAACGAAGTGCATGACGCCGAAGCCAGCGACGACGGCATGCGCATGGCCGAAGCCTACATGGCGCTCAACGATGCCGGCGAGCATGACGCCGAAGCGCGCGCCCAGTCGCTGATCCTCGGCCTCGGCTTCAAGGTTTCCGAACTGCACAACCCGGTCAACAGCTTTTCCGGCGGCTGGCGCATGCGTCTGCAACTGGCGCGCGCCCTGATGTGCCCGTCCGACATCCTGCTCCTCGACGAACCGACCAACCACCTCGACCTCGACGCCCTCGTCTGGCTCGAAGCCTGGCTCAAGCGCTACCCGGGCACGCTGGTCATGATCAGCCACGACCGCGAATTTCTCGATGCCATTACCGGCGTCACGCTGCACATCGACAACGCCAAGCTGGTCCGCTACGGCGGCAACTACAGCAAGTTCGAAGACATGCGCGCCGAGCAGATGCTGCTCCAGCAGGCAACGATGGCCAAGCAGGCGGAGAAGATCGCCCATCTGCAATCCTTCATCAACCGCTTCAAGGCCAAGGCCAGCAAGGCCAAGCAGGCGCAGAGCCGGGTCAAGGCGCTCGACCGCATGGTCAAGCTCGGCCCGGTGCTGGTCGACGCCGAGTTCGACTTCGAGTTCCGCCAGCCGCAGAACCTGCCGAACCCGATGCTGAACATGCGCGAACTGAGCTGCGGCTACCCCAGCCCGACGCCGAGCGGCCCGCCGATCACGATCGTGCGGCACATCACCCGCACGGTGATGGCCGGCCAGCGCATCGGCATCCTGGGCGCCAACGGCCAGGGCAAGTCGACACTGGTCAAGACCATCGCCCACGCCTTGCAGCCGCTGGCCGGTGAGTTCACCGAGGGCAAGGGCCTGACGGTGGGCTATTTCGCGCAGCAGGAGCTGGACCTGCTGAGCGAGGAC
>DATIUN010000309.1:0-10141 GCA_035466795.1 Azonexus sp.
GGGGTGCCGCTCCGTTTGGCAATCAATCCGGCGGTCGGCAGGCATGGATTGATCGGAAAGCTTGTCGTGCGCGTTCCTTCGGGAAAGATCACCAATTGCGCGCCACGCTGGAGTTCCATGCGGGCCTCGCGAACCATGTCGAGCGCCGAGTCGTTTCGAATATAGCGGGCGAGCCGGGCGGCAGCCCCGAAAAGGATGTTGTCCATAAGTTGCGCCTTCATCACGCAGACTGCGTTCGGCAGGCGCGAAACGATCAGCACCACATCGAGCAGGGATGGGTGGTTGGCAACGACGATCAGGGCGCCCTGGTCACGCAGCTTGTCGATACCGGCCAAGTCGAAGCGGCAGGCGCAGAAGAGTTCCAGGAAGGTCGTGTAGATGCGGAAGCCGATCATGATTGCCCACCGCCCGAGAGCCTGTCCCCAGCGCCGCGGGAGCAACGGGTGCAGGATCATCGCGAACGGCAACCAGAGCAGGCATATGAACGCCAGAAAGCCCAGCCCGGCGACCATTGCCATATATTCGTAGGCGACCCAAAGCGGCCCGCCGCGGCGGGAACGCTCAGTCATCGACCATGACCCGGGTACTTGATTCGCCAAAAACCCAGGACAGTGCCACGCCGGCCGAGAAAAAGTTCTTCTGCAGTACCAATGGACTGTCCGCGAAGCTTGCGCCGTCGAGATTTCCGTAACGGAGGAAGGCGCCGACCCAGGTATTCGGGAAGCGTTTCGACAGGCCCAGCGTGTATTGCATGCCCGCATAGCCCGAGGGCGCATCGTATGCCGGACGTTCGATCGTCGCATACTGGGGAGCGACCGAATAGTAGTAGGCGTTCTGGCGCTGGTTGCCGAACACGGGACCGGCCAGCAGCCCCAGGTTCCATTTCGGCATCCCCGGCAGATCAGTGATATCGAGGTTCAGGCTCGGGTTGAACACCCAGCCCACGTCCTGTGGAGAACTCTCGATCGTGAATGCGGCCCGCAACGGCATCAACAGCTTGAGAAAGCGGGCCTTGTTCTCGGAACGCCAGAAAGTGACGTCGATCTGCGGCCCGATCTCGAAGGTAGCCTTGAGATCGGGCATGCCGGTGCGCGCGTCTATGTCCTTGCTGCCCGCCGGGGGCGAAAGCGCGAGACTGACGTTCAGATCCAGCAGATCGCCGTCGAAGAAACTGCCACGGATGCCATGACGATCCGCCTTGAAGAAATCCCCGTGATAGCTGAAAAACGGCACCGGCAGGACGAATGTATTGGTCTGGCTGGAACCCCGGTATGCCGGGAGACTGAGTACCGAAACGCCGGCACCCGCCTCCCACAGCGGCTTCTCCTCCGCCGCTCGAACGGAACCTGAAGCCAGGATCGACGCGAGCAATATTGCCGTGCCGTGCATCAACAGATATTTCATCGGGGTAAGTTCTCCACGGCATGCGAGGCGATGCCTTCAATCTCGACGAGCAGATCGGCGCGGCAGATGTCGGCCTGAACGTAGGTGATCGGAGCATGGACACCCAGGCTGGGCGCCAGTGCTTCGCGGACAGATGCGAAATGGTCGGCGTGGCGAAGGTAGACGCGATAGGCCAGCTCGTCGAGGCTGTAGTCTCCCGAGCGGCTCAACCTGTTGGCCTCGGCAACCACCGCGGCGACATTGGCCAGCGATTCGCGCGCCTGATTGGCGACATCTCCCGGGTGAACGGTGCGGTGCCCGAGGATACTCGCCGTTCCGGATACGAACAGGAGCTCCTGTTCGGGCAAGCGAACCAGTGCGGCACGCGAGAACGTCGGACTGCTTGGCCCGTATTCGGCCGGGTAATTGTAGGCGCTGATTTGCCGGGGGTTTTCGATTGGTTCAGCCGGCTCGCTGCCGGCCATGAAAGCGACGCGTAACGGACCGCCGGTCAGGCCGATGGCGCAAGCCGCGGGAACGTTGCCGGTGGCGCCGCGCCTGAATTCGAGAAAGGCTTCCTGGCGCCCGATGTTGAATTGCCGATAACGCTCCAGGCCATTCGATTGGCGGTTGATATCGGCCAGGAAATTCCATGTCCGCCACAGGTTCGGCAGGGATTCATCTTCGAGAAGGCTAAAGATACGGCGATATGCTTCCCGACTGGCCGATTGCAGCGGTGAACCGGCAGGTAAAGCCGAAAACTCGCTTTCATTTAGTTCCAGGACGCCGTACAGCAGCCCGTCGGTCCGCCGCCAATCGATGCCCTGAAAGGTGCCGGCGGAGCAGGGGGCATCACAGGCCCAGACTTCGTCGACGCTCTCCCGGTGACTACCGGGGAGTCGAGCCGGGATGGCCTGCGCCGGCCACTCGCGAGTCGGCGCCGCCGGCAGTTCACCGAGCCACGCACCACCCAGTACATGAGATGTCGGGTGGGCAGGGTCGGGCGCTTGGCCACGAATCTGGAGGTCGGGGAAATACCGGAGTTTCACTGGTGCCAGCCGTTGGTCTTGTCGTGTTAGACGGCATTCATCATCGTATCGTCATGCCGACGGATGTTGAAGCGCCGGCGTTTCCAGGCCATGAAGGCGCGTTTCGGCTGAATTGCATTGGCTGCGTAGTAAAGCGCCTTGAACATCCATATCGACCGCCAGATGGGGGTATTTCCAAAAATATCCCCGGCCAGGACCGACAGCACCGCTTCCTTTACGCGGAATATGTTTTTCGGGTGCATCAGGAAGTCGCGCATGATCGGATTGGTGACCCGATAGATGAACCATGAGAATTCGTTCGGGCCATGTTTCATCAACTTGTCGAAACGTTCCAGAGCGGCGCTGGCTTCGGCGGGTCGTTGCAGGCAGGCGTCGATGGCGTCAGCGCCGATGACACCGCTGTTCATCGCCAGCAGCACCCCGGATGAAAACACGGGGTCGATGAAGGCGTAGGCGTCGCCGAGCAACAGGTAGTTGGGTCCGTGGTTGCGCTCGGAAACATAGGAGAAATTGCCGGTAGCTTCGACCTCGTTAACCAGCGTGGCCACTTTCAGGCGCTCGGCCAGCGCCGGACATCTTGCGATGCCATCCATCAGAAACTGCCTGATACTGCGTTGCCCCCTGGTTTTCATGTAATACGGCCAGGTCACCATGCCGACGCTGGTGATGTCGCCCTGCATCGGAATGAACCAGAACCAGCCGTGTTCGAACCAGAAAATGGTGATGTTGCCCGCAGCCTGGCCATCGTGACGCCTGGCGCCGGAAAAGTGACCATAAACTGCCGAGCTGTTGTGTTTCGGATTGCGGTGCTTGATCTGGAAACGATTGGCCAGGAAGGTGTCGCGACCGGATGCGTCGACCACGAAGCGCGCCTTCCATTGTTGATCACGTCCGTCGTCGTGCCGGGCACGAATCACCGCGCCGCTGTTGTCAGGCAGAAAATCGACGGTCTTGGCCTTGCAGCCCTGATGTACCTCGACTCCTGATTTCTCGGCATTGCGGATCAGGATGTCGTCGAACTCGGCGCGCTTCACCTGGTAGGCGAACGGCATGGATTTATCCCACGCTTCAGCAAAATTGAAGCGCTGCAGCATTTCGTGATGCGGCGAAACAAACTCGGCAGCCCACTTTTCCATGCCGATGGCCTTGACCTGGTCGGCTACACCCAGGCGCTCGAAGAGCGGAAGGTTGGCCGGCAACAGGGATTCGCCGATGTGAAAACGCGGGTGGACCGCTTTTTCCAGCAGCACGACACGATAGCCCTTCTCGACCAGTATCGGCGCAATGGTTGTTCCGGCAGGCCCGCCGCCGATAACCACGACGTCGCATTCCTGACTTGCTGAGTCTTCTCGCTGCACTGTCATCGCTGGGTCCCTGGATTATTCTGTTGCTATGAAGCGCGGGGAGATCGGTGCTGGCTTCGGTGCGCGCGTCGATGCCCAGAATTTTGATAAACCAGCATTATACCGTCGATATCAGGCTTGAATTGCCGACGCCGGTGGTCTCGCGGGACATGGGAGCTATGGATTTCAATATTTCCCGCCGCGAGAGTTTTACCGGCGACATCGAGACGATGTTATCGACCAGCAAGTCCTGGCTGAGGAAAGGCTTGAGGCCGACTGGCTGGCGCGGGTGCAGCTTGAACTCACGTTTCGCTTTTTCGAGTTGCTCCTTGTTGGCGCTGAAATAGCGCGCCGCAGCGATAGTTTCCGGCAGGTGCTTGAGGACATGCCAAAGGCTCCAGCGATGCGCCCACAGGCGTTTGGCAAAGCGGCGGCGATAACCCTTGCTGTCGTAGAAGCGCTTGACGTGCCAGTTGTAGAGCGCATCCATCTCCTCACGCGACGTGAAGCCGTGCGGCAGGAAGACGAAGTTCAGGCAGTTCATCAGGCGCCAGTCTTCGACCATCTTGCCGGAAACGTCCGAGACGCACTCATCCCATATCGGCGCGCCGTGCAGCGGACTGAACTTGGTCATGTTCATTTCGTCGAGTTCCAGCGACAGAATGAAATCGCTGGTCGTCTTGACCGTCTCCGGCGTCTCGCCGGGCATGCCAAAGATGAACAGGCCCTTGGCGCGTAGCCCGGCGGCATGGATCTGGCGCACCGTATCGCGCACTGCATCGAGCGTGACGCCGGCCTTGTGGCGCTCCATCATGCCCGGATCGGCCGACTCGATGCCCATCGAGACCATCAGGGCGCCGGCCTGCTTCAGCTTGGCGAGCATTTGGTCCGAGGTATGGCCGGTGCGGATCGCGCAGTTCCACTGAATGCCGAGCGGCTTCTCGATGAGCAGTTCGCAGAGGTCGAAGACGCGCTGTCTCTTGGCCGTGAACAAGTCGTCGTACATGTTGATGTGATAGACGCCGAACTTGTCGCGCAGGTACTTCATGTGGTCGTAGGTGTATTGCGCCGAATTGGTCTTGTACAGGCGTTCGAACACCGTGCGGTCGCAGAACGAGCAGGTGTAGGGACAGCCGCGCGAGGTGATCATCGTCGCGCCATGGCGCTTTTCGTAGGCAAAAAGCGGCAGGTGGTAGGCGTGCGGAAAGCCGGCCAGCTTCTCGTAGGCCGGAAAGGGCAGCTCGTCGAGGTCGAGGATGCGGTCGCGACGCGGGTTGATGCGGATCTTGCCATTCGCGTCCCGCCAGATCAGGTTGCCGACCTCGGCGAGCGGCTTGCCGTTGGCCAGGTCGAGCATGGCGCCTTCGCCTTCGCCCATGATCAGGTAGTCGATCTCGGCAAAATGCTCGAGGATGGGTGCGCCGAGCGACGAAACATGGACGTTGCCGAAGGCGACCTTGATGTCCGGTCGCCGCTCCTTGATGTACAGGGCCATGTCCACCGCATCCATGAACCCGGAGGTGGTCGCCGAAAAGCCGACCATCTCGGGGTCGGTCGCCAGCACGATCTCGGCATTGGCGGCGATGCCCGGTGGCGCGTAGGGGCCGAGACAGTCGTGCAGCTGCACGCAGTGGCCGAATTTTTCCAGCCAACTCGCCAGCTGCATGATGCCGATCGGCGGCATGCGGTTGGCCAGCACCGAGAAATCCGGCTGTCCGGGCACGAAGTTGAAGCCTGCGGGATGGACAAGCGTGACGCGCAAGGCGGGAACTCCAGAACACTTGATTACTGCATTCTATAGGTGACACGAGTAAGTTGCCCTACGTACATGTCAGTCGCCGGTCTCCAGATCAGCCATTTCGTGGCGGCTCGATCGGCTTCGGTCGTGGGATGCTTCCCTATGATCCTCGTGGCTTGCAGATTTCGGGATGCCCGCCGCAGCAGTCGTCGGTCAAGAAGCCGACCAGGTTGTCGATTCTGTCGATCACGGCATGACAGCGCACGAAGCGACCTTCCTGTTCGGTGTTGACCAGACCGGCGTGGGTCAGGGTCTTGAGGTGGAAGGACAGAGTCGGCGCCTGGAGTTCAAGCTGCTCCGCAATGACGCCTGCAGTCAGGCCGGCGGGCGCATTCCGGACCAGCAGGCGAAAGATGGCGAGGCGCGTTTCTTGCGCCAGCGCGGCCAGTGTGGCGACGGCATCAGTTTTGTTCATTTTCGTCACGATACTGAAACATTGCCAATCCGGCAAAGCTTAATGAGCGGGCCAGTCGGGTTGTATGGCGATTTTCCTGCGTGGCCCGAGTTTCTTGCCTGACGGGAAAACCGGGGGGTTTACTTGTTTTGATAATTTTAGCATCATGAAAATGTTCCGCAAGCCTTGCTTGCCGGATGCAATCGAATTGTCCGCTCGCACGCTGTCCCGTCGAGCGCCATACACTTCTCGGAGGATCGAAATGACAGTCAGGGTAGGCATCAACGGATTCGGCCGTATCGGCAGGCTGGCATTGCGCGCGGCATGGGAATACCCGGAGCTCGAGTTTGTGCATATCAACGAAGCCAACGGGCCTGTCGAGTCCGCCGCGCACCTGCTCGAATTTGATTCCGTGCATGGCCGCTGGCGGCATGAGATCGACGTCAGCGATGGCAAGATGGTGATTGATGGAAAGTCGATCAGCTACAGCACGGCCAGGGATGTGGCCGGCGGTTCATGGCGCGATGCCGGTGTGGACATCGTTCTTGAAGCCAGCGGCAAGTGGCGTACCGTCGCTGAATTGTCGCCCTACCTGGCGGCTGGCGTGAAGAAGGTGATCGTCGCTGCACCGGTCAAGGGCGGCGATACGCTGAACATCGTCATGGGGGTAAACGACCATCTCTACGACCCGGCCCGCGATCATATCGTTACCGCGGCATCGTGCACCACCAACTGCCTGGCGCCGGTGGTCAAGGTCGTGCATGAGGCGATCGGCATTTCGCACGGCATGATCACGACCATCCACAGCTCGACCAACACCCAGAGCGTTCACGACCAGATGCACAAGGATCTCCGCCGCGCGCGGGCGTCCAGCCTGTCTTTGGTGCCGACGACCACAGGCTCGGCAACGGCGATTGCGCTGATCTTCCCCGAACTGAAAGGCAAGTTCGATGGCCATGCTGTGCGCGTGCCATTGCTCAACGCCTCGATCACCGACTGTGTTTTCGAGATGCAGCGCCCAACGACGGTTGACGAGGTCAATGGCCTGCTCAAGGCGGCAGCGGAAGGAACACTCAAGGGAATCCTCGGCTACGAAACGCGGCCGCTGGTATCGATGGATTACTGCGGCGACCCGCGCTCGTCTATCGTGGATGCCGCCCACACCCTGGTGATCAATGGCACGATGGTCAAGATCTACGCCTGGTATGACAATGAATGGGGCTACGCCAATCGCTATGTGGAACTGGCACGCAAGCTTGCTGCTTCGTTGTAAGCGGGTTCCAGTGGATTCCATGCTGATCGGTGCCGTTGCCGCCTGCCAGGCAATGGCCCCGGCGCAGTGGCAATCCGACGAAGGGTGGCGATGAGCGATCCATCCGCAGGCAAGACGAGGGCGGCGCGCCCCGGTCTCCGCAACTACGTTCTGGTTACCGGCGCCTACTGGGCGGATACCGTGACTGACGGCGCCACCCGCATGCTGGTGTTGTTTTACTTCTACAACCTCGGCTACACGCCGCTGGCGGTGGCGTCACTGTTCATTTTCTACGAAGTCTTCGGCATCCTGACCAACCTCTTTGGCGGCTACATCGGCGCCCGCTTCGGGCTCAAGACGACCCTCTTCATCGGGCTTGGTACGCAAATCGTTGCCCTGTCGATGCTCGCATTTGCACCGCAGGGCTGGATTGTTGTCGCTTACGTCATGGTTTCTCAGGCCCTGAGCGGGATCGCCAAGGACATGACCAAGATGAGTTCGAAGAGCGCGGTGAAGCTCATCGTTCCCGAGGATGCTTCGGCGACGCTATACCGCTGGGTCGCAATCCTGACCGGATCGAAGAATGCACTCAAGGGTGTCGGCTTTTTCCTCGGCGGCCTGTTGTTGACGCTCTTTGATTTCCAGACTGCGCTCAAGTTTCTCGTGGTGCTGGTCGGGGCCGCGCTGATCCTCGCTGCCATGCTGATGCGCGGTGGTCTCGGACAGGCCAACAAGAAGGCAAAATTTGCCCAGATGTTCTCCCGCAATGGCGCGGTGAACAAGCTCGCCGCGGCGCGCATCTTCCTCTTCGGTGCGCGTGATGTCTGGTTTGTTGTTGGCCTGCCGGTCTTTCTGTCGAGCGTGCTTGGCTGGACCTTCTGGCAGACGGGCGGGTTTCTTGCTGTCTGGGTGATCGGCTACGGCATCGTACA
Source organism: Azonexus sp. (assembly GCA_035466795.1). Lineage (GTDB taxonomy): Bacteria > Pseudomonadota > Gammaproteobacteria > Burkholderiales > Rhodocyclaceae > Azonexus. Next base: position 8,152 of record DATIUN010000309.1, read on the forward strand.
GGCGGCGACGCCTGGCTTGTTGCGTAGTCGCGTCGAGGAACACCACGAACCGGATGGACGGACCGCGACCATGCTTGCCTTTGCGCTCGCAGCGCTGCCCGCCGGCATCGCTCTAAGTTTGAGCGCGGGCATGGCGCCGGGTACGGTCGTGGTCGTCGGGTTGATCACCTTCGGAGTGGTATTTGCACTGAATTCGGCGGTTCACTCCTATCTGATCCTGGCTTACACCGATAGCGATAAAGTAGCGATGAACGTTGGCTTCTACTATATGGCCAACGCCGCCGGTCGTCTGGCCGGTACGGTCTTGTCAGGTGCGCTCTACCAGTGGGGCCTTCAGAGCGGGCCGAACAACGGCCTCGTCGCCTGTCTATGGGCGTCTTCGGCCTTTGTCCTGGTCGCCGGCCTGCTGTCGCTGCTTTTGCCGCGCAACCTCGGCGCGCGCAGCAAGCCAATCAAACTGGACGACCTGGGTGACTAGGTCGCTTCTATTGGCTTCTCGATAGGGCAGGGCAATGAGCGCGGTAACCAAAAAACTCTCATTTCTGGACCGCTATCTCACCGTCTGGATTTTTGCGGCGATGGGACTGGGGATCGGCCTCGGCTACTTCCTCCCCGGGGTCGAGGATTTCATCAATTCCTTCCAGGTCGGCACGACCAACATCCCGATAGCGCTGGGGCTGATCCTGATGATGTATCCGCCGTTCGCCAAGGTGCGTTACGAGGAGTTGCCCGATGTCTTCGCTGACAAGAAGGTACTCGGCCTGTCGCTGATCCAGAACTGGATCATCGGGCCTATCCTGATGTTCGCGCTGGCCATCATCTTCCTGCCCGACAAGCCCGAGTATATGGTCGGGCTGATCATGATCGGTCTGGCGCGCTGCATCGCGATGGTCATCGTCTGGAACGAGATCGCCAAAGGCTCGACCGAGTACGCGGCCGGTCTGGTCGCCTTCAATTCGATCTTCCAGGTGCTGTTCTTCAGCATCTACGCCTGGCTGTTCGTGACCGTTTTGCCGCCATTTTTCGGGTTGACCGGCGCAATCGTCGATATCTCGATCGGCCAGATCGCCGAAAGCGTCTTCATTTACCTCGGTATCCCCTGCATCGCCGGCATCCTGACCCGCGTCATCATGCTGCGCTTCGTCACCAAGGACTGGTATCACACCCATTTCGTTCCGAAGATCGGACCGATCACGCTGCTTTCGCTGCTATTCACCATCGTCGTCATGTTCAGCCTGAAGGGCAAGCTGATCGTCACCATCCCGATGGACGTGGTGCGCATCGCCATCCCGCTGCTGATTTATTTCGTGGTGATGTTTCTCATTTCTTTCTTCATGAGCAAGAAGATCGGCGCCGGCTACAAGAAATGCGCGACGCTCTCCTTCACCGCCGCCAGCAACAACTTCGAACTGGCCATCGCGGTGGCCGTCGCGGTGTATGGCATCAATTCCGGTGCGGCCTTTGCGGCAGTCATCGGTCCGCTGGTCGAGGTGCCGGTGATGATCGGTCTGGTGACGGTGTCACTGTGGTTCAGGAAGCGCTTTTTCACGGAAAAGGCTGACGCATAATTGCGTGGTGAAAGGGAGGGCATATGCCTGCAGTCATTCTTGAATCGACCCTGACTTGCCCGCTCTGCGGCTATCAGGAAAGTCTCACCATGCCGCAGGACGCCTGCCAGTGGTTTCACGAGTGCGCCGGCTGCAAAACCCTCCTCAAGCCGAAGCCGGGGGATTGTTGCGTGTTCTGCTCTTATGGCACCGTTCCCTGTCCGCCAATTCAGCTGGATCGAAACTGCTGTGCCTGAGCTTGGCGTGACAGCACCATGCCTGCTCAAGGCTTGGGCAAGCCACATGGCTGAATTGCGAGGCTATTTGCGCCATCGTTCCGGGTTGGGGGAGGAAGCGGATGATCTCTTGCAGGAGGTCTTCATCAAGGCGCTGCGACAGGACATTCTGTTTTGAGCGATCGAGAACCCGCGCGCATGGCTCTT